>DNNT01000214.1 GCA_003497545.1 Arenimonas sp.
TACGCTGGCGCAGGCACGCGTCGGTGTCCAGGTCGGCCGGGGTGTAACGACCGTCGGAAACCGGAGCGGTGGTGGCCGGGGTTTCGACCGGCGCGGCCGGCTCTTCCTTGACCTTCTTGGCGCAAGCGGCGAGGGCGACGCAGATGGAAGCGGCGAGCAGCACGCGGGTGGTGGTATTCATGGCAAAGCCTCTTGGTGTCGGATGCAGTGGTGGTGCTTATTGTTAGGTGTGGCCCGTCCTACGTTTACCTCTGCCGGTAAGGTGACCAGGCGGGCTCCCGGACGTCACCATCGGCCAATACCAAACGCTGTCTCACGCGACCGTCAGCCGACACGGCATACAGCACGCCACGCGAACCTTCCTTCGTGGCGTACAGCAACATGCTGGCGTTGGGGGCAAAGCTAGGCGACTCGTCGAGGTTGCCCGGAGACAAAGTCTGCCAGCGCCCCGCACCGCCAAAGCTGCGGTCTAGAACGGCAATACGATAAACGTTTCCGTTCCCCTGTGCCATAGCTATCTTCTTGCCATCAAAGGAAATACTGGCCTTGGCGTTGGAGTCACCCTGGAAGCTCAGGCGGGTCGCCTCGCCGCCGCCGGCGGGCACCTGGTAGAGCTGGGGCTTGCCGGCCCGGTCGGACGTGAAGACCAGGGACTGGCCGTCGGCCATCCAGACCGCCTCGGTGTCGATGCCGTAGTGGCGGGTGATCTGGGTCAGGCCCTTGCTGGCCAGGTCCATCACGTAGATCTCGGGGTTACCGGTCCGGGACAGGGTCAGGGCCAGGCGGCGGCCGTCCGGGCNNGGCCAGGCGGCGGCCGTCCGGGCTGAAGGACGGGGCGCCATTGATGCCCCGGAAGCTAGCCACGACCTCGCGGGCGCCGGTGGCGATTTCCTGGATGTAGATGGTCGAGTTGCCCCGCTCGAAGCTCACGTAGGCCAGGCGGCGGCCGTCCGGGCTCCAGGCCGGGGACAGCAGCGGCTCGCGGGAGCGCACCACGGTCTGCGGGTTGAAGCCGTCGGAGTCGGCGATCATCAGGGCGTACTGGATGTTGCCGCCGACGCCGTTGGCCGTCACGTAGGCGATGCGGGTCCAGAAGGCGCCGCGCACGCCCAGGATCTTTTCATAGACCTGGTCGGCGATCTGGTGCGCCACGTCGCGCATGCCACGGGCACGGCCGCCCACGGCCAGGCCCAGCAGGCGCTCCTGCTTGGCCACGTCCCACAGTTCGTATTCGACACGGTAGCCGCCGTCCGGGTTGTCGAGCACGCGGCCGACGACCACGAAGTCCTGCTTGAGCACGCGCCAGGTCGGGAACTTGATCTCGCTGCCGCGGATGGGCTTCTCGATCACGTCCTGCTCGGACAGCGCGCGGAACTGGCCCGAGCGGTTGAGGTCGGCGCGGATCACGGCGCCGATGTCGGTGTCGGGGGCGACCGAGGTGCCCAGGTAGGGCATCGGCACCACGGCGATGGGCAGTGCCGCCTCGTTGCCGGTCACCAGGCCGATGTCCAGGCCCTGGGCGCGGGCCTGGCCCAGCGGGAGAAGCAGCGCGAGCGCCACGAAGGTAAGGAAACGTCTCATCGGCAGGCCTCTTCGGGGTAGCAGAACGTCAGGGTGACTTGTCGCTCGAACACGGACTTGAACTCGTCGTAGGGCATCGGCGCGCGGCGCAGGGCGCGTTCCACCGATTCGCGGCCTTGGGCGTCGAACGGGCAGCGCTGGAAGGCAACGTCGATGACCTCGCCGCCCGGGATCTGGGTGAAGCGGACCTCGCAGCGGGTGGCTTCGGGCGCCAGCACGCGGTTCCAGTTCGACTGCGCCGTCTGCAGCATGGCCAGGGCGTAACGCGCGCGCAGGTCGGTGTCGGTGCCGTTGTTGCCGCCGGCCTGCTGCGAAGGCTGGTTGGAGGGCTGCGGCTGCGGCGCCGGCTTGGCCTCGCGGTCGGCGAGCTGGCGCAGGCGCTGCTCCTCCATCTTGGTGCGGCGTTCGGCGGCCTCACGTTCCTTGCGCAGGGCCTCGAGCTGCTGGCGGCGCTGGCGCTGGCGCTCTTCCACTTCTTCCTGGCGCTTGCGCTCGGTCAGGTCGATCTGCTCCTGGCGGCGGCGGGCTTCCTGCTCCTCGCGCTCGCGGGCCTGCTCGCGCTCGAGCGCGAGCTTGGCCACCGCGTCCTGCTCGCGGGTGTCGGGCACCGGAATCGCCTCCTGCGGGGCCGGCTGGGTTTCCTGCGGGGCGTCCTGCGGGCGCGGCTCCGGGTTGGGCTGCGGCGGCGGGGCCTCTTCCACCGGGGACGGCGGCGCGGGCTTCGGGGCCTGCTCGGCGGTCTTCTCGGCGGCGCTGATGTCGGCGGACGAAACGATCAGCGAGGCGTCGATCACCGGGCCGGCCACCGAAATCTGCTTCGGCGCGGGCTGAAGCCAGCCGGCCAACAGCAGAAGGACGGCAATGCCCACGTGCAGGGCAAGCGCCATCAGCACCGGCGTGGCGAGCTCGTCCCCCGATTCGTGCTGGCGGATGGCCTCAGCGTGCATTTTCCGGCGGCTGTCCCATCAGGCCCACGCGCGGCACGCCGGCCTGCTGCAGCAGCACCATGGTGTCGAAGACCGTAGCGTAATCGGCGTCGCGCGCGCCGGCGACGAACACCGGCACTTCCGGGTTCTGCTTCACGAACGCGGCCAGCTTGGCCTGCAGGGTGGCGGCGTCGATGGGCTCGGCGTCCGCAGACTCGAGCTTGAGCGAGTACGCGCCGTCGGCGGTCACGGTGACCACCACGGGCTCCTTCTTCTGCTCGATCGGCTTGGCCTTGGCCTGCGGCAGCTCGACGTCCACGCCCAGGCTGAGCAGCGGCGCCGTGACCATGAAGATGATCAGCAGNNTGTGGCGGCGGGTGATGGTGGCGGACATGGCCTCAGCTCATTCCTCGACGTGGGACTGGCGCTGGAGGATCGAGGAGAACTCCTCGGCGAAGGATTCATAGCGCACCGACAGGCGCTCGACCCGGGTGGCGAAGCGGTTGTAGGCCCAGACCGCCGGGATGGCCACGAACAGGCCGATGGCGGTGGCGAACAGCGCCTCGGAAATACCCGGGGCGACCGCGGCGATGGACGCGCTCTGCTCGGTCGACAGGCCGTGCATCGTCACCATGATGCCGAACACCGTGCCGACCAGGCCGACGTAGGGCGCGGTGGAACCGATGTTGGCCAGCAGCTCGAGGTTGTGCTCCAGGCGATCGACTTCGCGCGCGAAGGTGGCGCGCATGGCGCGCTGGGCGCCCTCGAGCTGGGTGCGGCTGTCGAGGCCCTTCTTCTGGCGCAGGCGGGCGTATTCGCGGAAGCCGGCCTCGAAGATCGCCTCCAGGCCCGAAACCACGCGGTTGCGGTCGGTGGCGGCGCGATAGAGCTGGGTCAGGTCGACGCCCGACCAGAAGCGGCCCTCGAACTCGTCGGCTTCGTCGTTGGCGCGGGCGAAGACGCGGTTCTTGCGGAAGATGATGACCCAGCTCACCACCGAGCCGAACAGCATCAGCAGCACGATCAGCTGCACCGGCAGGCTGGCGTGCAGCATCAGCTGCAGGTAGTTGAGCCCGTCGCCGGCGCTGGCGGCCGCTTCGGCGGCGGCCGGAACGGCTTCGGCGGGCAACTCGGTCACCGGGGCGGCGGCGAGGATCAGGGCGGTGGCAAGGGACATCGTCGAAGGCTCCGGATCAGGGGGTTTCCACGGCCAGCCACTCGGGCAGCGGCCGCGGACGGAAACTGGAGGCCACCAGGCAGGCCACGCGCACCTGCGCGCGGACCAGGACCTGGCCGGCCCGGGAAATCTCCTGCCCGATCAGCAGGCTGGCGGGCCTGCGTTCGAGGAGGGCGACACTGGCCTGCAGCTCGTCGTCCAGGCGTGCCGGCTTGTGGAAATCGAGGGTCATGTCGCGGATCACCAGCACCAGGTCCTCGCGGTCGCGCAGTGCCTGCTGCCCCACTCCCTGGGCGCGCAGCCATTCGGTGCGGGCGCGCTCGAGGAAGCGGACGTAGCTGGCGTGGTACACCACCCCGCCGGCGTCCGTATCCTCCCAATAGACCCTTATCGGGAAGCTGAACACGGCGCTCATGGTTCGAACAGGTCGTCGGGCGTCGGCGCCTTGCGCGGGGCCTTGAGCCCGAGGTGGGTGTAGGCCTTGTGGGTGACCATGCGGCCGCGGGCGCTGCGCACCAGGTAACCTTGCTGGATCAGGTAGGGCTCGATGACGTCCTCGAGCGTGCCGCGCTCCTCGCTCAGGGCGGCGGCCAGGGACTCGACGCCGACCGGGCCACCGTCGAAGTTCTCGATGATCATCTGCAGCATGCGGCGGTCGAGCTGGTCGAAGCCCTCGGCATCCACCTTGAGCATGGCCATGGCCAGGTCGGCGACTTCGCGGGTGATCACGCCGCCGGCGCGCACCTGGGCGTAGTCGCGCACGCGGCGCANNTGCCGAAGCGGTCGCGCAGCGGGGCGGTCAGCAGGCCAGCCCGGGTGGTGGCGCCGATCAGCGTGAAGGGCGGCAGGTCGAGCTTGATCGAGCGGGCCGCGGGGCCCTCGCCGATCATGATGTCGATCTGGAAGTCCTCCATGGCCGGGTACAGCACTTCCTCGACCACGGGCGAGAGGCGGTGGATCTCGTCCACGAACAGCACGTCGTGCGGCTGCAGGTTGGTGAGCAGCGCGGCCAGGTCGCCGGCGCGCTCGATCACCGGGCCCGAGGTCTGGCGCAGGTTCACGCCCAACTCGTTGGCGATCACGTGGCTCAGCGTTGTCTTGCCCAGGCCCGGGGGCCCGAAGATGAGCACGTGGTCCATGGCCTCGGACCGCCCCCTGGCGGCCTCGATGGCGATCTTGAGCTGCTCGCGTACCGGCTGCTGGCCCAGGTAGTCGTCCAGCCGCTTGGGCCGGATGCTGGCCTCGGCCAGGTCGTCTTCGCGGGTGGCACCGGGGGCGATGACGCGGGTGTCTTCCATGGCCGCGATTATGGCAGGTAACGGTCGGAAAACCCCGTCCCGACGGGGCTTCCGGGCCTCAGATCACCACCTGGGTACCCAGCTCCACCAGGCGGTTGCCGGGGATGTGGAAGAACTCGGTGGCCGGGGTGGCGTTGCGGGACATGAGCAGGAAGAGCTTGTCCCGCCACAGGGCCATGCCCAGGCCCGGCTTGGCCACCAGGGTCTCCCGGCTGGCGAAGTAGGTGGTCTGCATCGGGTCGAAGGCCGGGCCGGGGATGTGCCACGACTTCAGGGCGCGCGGCACGTCCGGGTCCTCGAGGTAGCCGAAGCGCAGGGTCAGTCGCGAAACCCCCTGGCCGAGGTCCGTGTAGGCCACCCGCTCCGCCTCGTCGGCGCGCGGCACGGTCAGCACTTCCACGCTCAGCAGCACGTTGCGCGCGTGCAGCACCTTGTTGTGCTTGAGGTTGTGCAGCATGGCCGGCGGCATGTACTGGTTCGACGGCGTCAGGAACACCGCGGTGCCCTCCACCCGCGCCGCCGCCTGCGAACCCAGCGTGGCCACGAAATGCTCGATGGACAGGCTGTCGCGATTGACCTGCGCATGCACCAGCGCGCGGCCGCGACGCCAGCTGCGCATCATGGCGAAAGCGAACACGCCCAGCGCCAGCGGGAACCACGCGCCCTCGACGAACTTGACCACGTTGGCCGAGAAGAACGCCGCCTCGACCACCACGAACAGCAGCGCCAGCGGCCACACCTGCCAGCCCGGCAGGCGCCAGCGCACCTTGGCCAGGATCATCAGCAGCAGCGTGCTGATGAGCATGGTGCCGGTCACCGACACGCCGTAGGCGATGGCCAGGTTGCTCGAGCTGCCGAAACCCAGCACGACGGCGATCACCGCCACCAGCATCGCCCGGTTGACCCAGGGCAGGTAGATCTGGCCTTCGCTGTGCGCCGACGTATGCACGATCTGCATGCGCGGCAGGTAACCCAGCTGGATGGCCTGGCGCACCACCGAAAACGTGCCCGAGATCAGCGCCTGCGAGGCGATCACGGTGGCCAGCGTGGCCAGCACGATCATCGGGTAAAGCGCCCAGCCCGGCACCAGCTCGTAGAACGGGTTCGACACCTCGCCCGGGTGCGAGAGGATGAAGGCGCCCTGCCCGAAATAGTTCAGCAGCAACGCCGGCAGCACCAGGCCCAACCAGCCGATGCGGATGGGCAGGCGACCGAAGTGACCCATGTCGGCGTAAAGCGCCTCGCCGCCGGTGACCGCCAGCACCACCGCGCCCAGCGCCAGCCAGGCCAGGGTGCCGTGTTCGCCGAAGAACCGGATGGCCCACAGCGGATTGGCGGCCTCGAGCACCGCGGGGTGTTGCGCGATCTCGATGGCGCCCAGCACCGCCAGCGCCAGGAACCACAGGCAGGTGATGGGACCGAAGATGCTCCCCACCCGCTCGGTGCCATGCTTCTGCAGCGAAAACAGCGCCACCAGCACCGCCAGCGTGATCGGCATGACGAAGCGCTTGAGGTCGGGCGCGGCCACTTCCAGGCCTTCCACCGCCGACAGCACCGAGATCGCCGGCGTGATCACGCCGTCGCCGAAAAACAGCGCCGTGCCGAAGATGCCCAGGATGCCCACCGTGTAGCCCAGCGGCGCCGCCACCGGCAGGCTGCGCTGCACCAGCGCGGTGAGGGCCAGGATGCCGCCTTCGCCGCGGTTGTCGGCGCGCATCAGCACCACCACGTACTTCAGCGTCACCACCAGCAACAGCGACCAGAGCACCAGCGACAGCACGCCGAGCACGTTGGCCGGCGAGGCGTCGATGCCGTAATGCGGCCCGAAGGCTTCCTTGAGCGTGTACAGCGGGCTGGTGCCGATGTCGCCGAAGACGACGCCGACCGCACCGAGGACCAAAGGCCAGGTGCGCGGCGTCTTGGCGCCACCGTGGGTTGCATTGTTCATGGGGATTGCCCGAGGGCGATGGGAAAAGGTTCAGCCGCGCAGGACGGAACGCAGGGCCTTGCGGATGATGTCCTCGGCGCTGTCGCCGGGCTCCGCCTGCTTGAGCATCTTCTGGATTTCCGCGGGCTTGTAGCCCAGCTGCTGCAGGGCCACCGAGGCCTCGGCGGCCGGGTCGGCCGGCACGGCGCCGCCCTTGCCCGCGAGCACCGCCACGGCGCCGCCGGCGAAATCGGCCGCGCGGTCGCGCAGCTCGACCACCATGCGCTCGGCGGTTTTTTTGCCGATGCCGGGGATGCGGCACAGCGCGGTCACGTCGCCGGACTGCACCAGGCGCGCGAAATCGTCGACGCTGGCGCCGGAGAGCACCGCCAGCGCTATCTTGGCGCCCACGCCGGTGACCTTCTGCACCTCGCGGAACAAGCGGCGCTCGGACTCGGTGAGGAAACCATAGAGCGCGACGCCGTCTTCCTTCACCGCGTAATGGGTGAACAACGTGACCTCGCGGCCCACGTCAGGCAGGTCGTAGAAGGTGCTCATCGGCGCCGAAAGCTCGTAGCCCACGCCGCCCACGTCCACCATCAGTGCCGGCGGCGCCTTGTACACCAGCAAACCCTTCAGGCGGCCGATCATCGACGTCTCCGGAGCAGGGCGGTGGCCAGGCCGGTGCGGCCGGCGGTGGCGCTCATGTGCGCGTGGGTCAGGGCGACGGCGAGGGCGTCTGCGGCGTCGGCCTGCAGCTTCTTCTCGCCCAGGTTCAGCAGCAGGCGCACCATGTGCTGCACCTGGGCCTTGTCGGCCGCGCCGCCGCCGACCAGCGACTGCTTGATCAGGCGCGGCGCGTATTCATGCACCGCCAGGCCGTGCCGCACCACGGTGGCGATGGCGGCGCCGCGGGCATGGCCCAGCTTCAGCGCCGAGGTGGCCGACTTGTCCATGAAGACCGATTCGATGGCAACCACGCCGGGCTTCCACTCGGCCAGCACGTCCTCGAGGTCGAACACCAGCTTGCCCAGCCGCGCCGGGAAATCCTCGGTGTCCACCAGCAGGTTCAGCGCCTGGCAGTGCACGTAGGCGCACTTGCCCGTGGCATCGACATCGATGACGCCGATGCCGGTGCGCTGCGAACCCGGGTCGATGCCGAGGATGCGGGTCACGAGTAGGCGGCGTCGCCCAGGTCGGCGTTGGAATAGACGTTCTGCACGTCGTCGAGGTCCTCGAGCATGTCGAGCATCTTCTTGACCTGCAGCGCCACGTCGCCCTCGACCCTGATGTCGTTTTCGGCGCGCATCGTCACCTCGGCCTCGAGCGGCGTGAAGCCGGCGGCAGCCATGGCGGACTTCACCGCCTCGAACGATTCCGGCGCGCACAGCACCTCGACCAGGCCGTCGTCGGGATACGACTGCACGTCGTCGGCACCGGCTTCGATGGCGGCTTCGGTGATGGCGTCCTCGCTGCTGCCCGGGCCGAAGCTGAGCACGCCGAGCTTGCGGAACATGAAGGACACCGAGCCGTCGGTGCCGAGGTTGCCGCCGCACTTGTTGAAGGCGTGGCGGACGTCGGCGACGGTGCGCACCTTGTTGTCGGTGAGGCAGTCCACGATGACCGCGACGCCGCCCGGGGCGTAACCCTCGTAGCGGATTTCCTCGTAGCTCACGCCCTCGAGTTCGCCGGTGGCCTTCTTGATGGCGCGCTCGATCACGTCGCGCGACATGTTCACCGCCAAGCCCTTGTCCACGGCCACGCGCAGTCGCGGGTTGCCCTTGGGGTCGCCGCCGCCGAGGCGCGCGGCGGTGGAAATCTCGCGGATGATCTTGGTGAAGACCTTGCCGCGCTTGGCGTCCTGGGCGTTCTTGCGCCCTTCGATGGCCATCAATCTGCCCATGGAACCCGGCCCTGCACTGGTTGGCGAAAACGCGATTATACGGCCGCGCGGGGTGGGCCAGCGGCGCTCAGGCCGGGAAACGTCCATCGCGCAGGAAGCCGGCGACCAGGTCGGCCACGCGCGCGTTGAGCAACAGCCCGCTGTGGCTGGCCGGCAGCACGCGGTGGTCGGCCAGGCCGGGCAGCCGGGTTTCCCAGACCGCCACGGTACCGTCGTTGAGGCCATCGAAGTCGCCGAACCATTTGCCCAGGCCAACGGCGTGGCTGCCGGCGACCATGCCCACCTCGCGACCCGGCGGCAGGGCGTGCAGCCCGGACTTGAGCAGGGTGCCGCTGCGGCCCAGCCAGAAGCCCAGGTGCCGGCGCGCCATGCCACGCGCGGCGCTGGAG
Source organism: Arenimonas sp. (assembly GCA_003497545.1). Classification (GTDB taxonomy): domain Bacteria; phylum Pseudomonadota; class Gammaproteobacteria; order Xanthomonadales; family Xanthomonadaceae; genus Arenimonas. Next base: position 9,202 of record DNNT01000214.1, read on the forward strand.
CCGGCCAGCGGCGAACCCAGGCAGACGATGCGGCCCGGCGGCAGGCCCGCATAGCTGGCGGCGGTTTCCAGCGCCACCAGGCCGCCCAGGCTGTGGCCGACCAGGTGCACGGGTTCGGGCGCGAGCGCCAGCAAGCGCGCGGCCAGGCGGTCCACCGACGGCGCCGGGCCGTGCACCAGGCTGGCGTAATCGAACACTTCGGCGCGGTAGCCGAAACCCCGCAGCCGGCGCGCCAGCGGCCAGAGCGTGAAACCGCGCATCCAGACGCCGTGCAGCAGGATGACGCGGGGGCCGGTGGGTTCGCGCAAGGCAGGCTCGGGCGGTGGCGGGAGCCGCAGTTTATGCCGGCGTGGCGGCCTTTTCGCGGCGCAGGGTGAATTCAAGGTCCACCACCCGGCCGACCGGGAAGGTGTGCTCGCCGACCTTTTCGAAACCGTGGCGGGCGTAGAAGCGCTGCGCGCCCAGGTTCTGCGACCACACGCCGATCCAGGTCGTGCGCGGGCCATCGGCCTGCAGCCAGTCCATCGCGGCCTGGAACAGGCGCGCGCCCCAGCCGCCGTTCTGGTACTTCGCCAGCACGTAAAGGCGCTTGAGCTCGCCGTCTTCCGGTCGCACCGCCGGGTTCGGCAGGCCGCAGGGGCCGGCCGCGGCATGGCCCACGGGAACGCCGTCGTCCTCGAGGAACCATACGGCATAACCCGGGGTTTCCAGGATCACGCGCTGGCGCTCGACGGCGTAGGACTCGCGCAGGAAGGCCTCGAGGTCCTCCGGCGGATACAGGTGGCCGAAGGCTTCGACGAAGGTGCGTTCGGCCAGCGCCGACAGCGCCTCGGCATCCGCCGGCGTGGCGCGACGGATGGCCAGCGCCATGGCTCAGGCCTTGTCGGGCTTGGGCCGCACCGAGACGTGCACCTCGGCCAGCTGCGCATCCGGCACCGGCGAGGGCGCGCCGGTCATCAGGCACTGGGCGGTGGTGGTCTTGGGGAAGGCGATGACGTCGCGGATCGATTCCGTGCCGGCCATCAGCGCGGCGATGCGGTCGATGCCGAAGGCGATGCCACCGTGCGGCGGCGCGCCGTAGCGCAGCGCGTCGAGCAGGAAGCCGAACTTGGCCTCCGCTTCCTCGGCGCCGATGCCCAGCAGGTCGAACACCGCGCTCTGCATGTCGGGGCGATGGATGCGGATGGAGCCGCCGCCGATCTCGTTGCCGTTGAGCACCATGTCGTAACCGCGCGACACGGCGATACGGGCATTGGCCTTGAGGTCGGCGATGTCGTCCACCGCCGGCGCGGTGAACGGGTGGTGCAGCGCCACGTAACGCTGCTCTTCCCCGTCCCACTCGAACATCGGGAAGTCGGTGACCCACAGCGGCTTCCAGCCGGTCTGCACCAGGCCCATGTCCTTGCCGACCTTCAGGCGCAGCGCGCCCATGAAGTCGCTGACCGACTTGTAGGTGCCGGCGCCGAAGAAGGCCAGGTCGCCCTTCTGCAGGCCGATGGCCTGGACCAGCGCCGCGAACGAGGCCTCGTCGAAGAACTTGCTGATCGGCGAGCTGACCGCACCGTCCACGCCGAGCTTGATGTAGGCCAGGCCCTTGGCGCCGTACTTGGCGGCGTAGGCGCCGTAGTCGTCGATGTGCTTGCGCGAGAACCCGGCGCCGCCGGGCACGCGGAGCGCGGCCACGCGGCCGTCCGGGTTCGTGGCCCAGTCGGTGAAGACCTTGAACTGGCTGTCCTTCACCAATTCCGCCACGTCCTGCAGCTCGAGTTCGATGCGCAGGTCGGGCTTGTCGGAACCGTAGCGGCGCATGGCCTCTTCGTAAGTCATGCGCGGGAACGGGTCGGCCAGCTCAACGCCGATCACTTCCTTGAACACCTCGCGGATCATGCCCTCGACGGCGTCCTGCACGTCGCGCTCGCGAACCCAGGCGAACTCCATGTCGAGCTGGGTGAATTCCAGCTGGCGGTCGGCGCGCAGGGCTTCGTCGCGGAAGCAGCGGGCGATCTGGTAGTAGCGGTCGAAGCCGGCCACCATCAGGATCTGCTTGAACAGCTGCGGCGACTGCGGCAGCGCGTAGAACTCGCCCGGGTGCATGCGCGCCGGCACCAGGAAGTCGCGCGCGCCCTCGGGCGTGGCCTTGGTGAGGATGGGCGTCTCGATGTCCTGGAAACCACGCGCGTCGAGCCAGCGGCGCAGCGCCTGCACCAGGCGGATGCGCGTGCGCATCATCTTCTGCATCTCGGGGCGGCGCAGGTCGAGGTAGCGGTACTTCAGGCGCACGTCCTCGCCCGCGTTCTCGTGGGCGTGGAAGGGCAGCGGCGCGGCCTTGTTGAGCAGCTCGATGCGGGTGGCCAGCACCTCGACCTTGCCGGTGCGGATCTTGTCGTTCACCGAATGGCGCGCGCGCACCACGCCGGTGATGCGCAGGCAGTCCTCGTAGCCCACGGCGGCGGCGGCCTTCACCACCTCGGCGTTGCCGGCGTCATCGGACGGTTCGGCCACGACCTGGACGATGCCCTCGTGGTCGCGCAGGTCGATGAAGCACAGGCCGCCGAGGTCGCGGGCGACGTCGGCCCAGCCGCAGAGGGTGACGGTCTGGCCGATCATGGACTCGTCCACGAGGCCGCAGAAATGGCTGCGCATGCTGGCTCCGGAAATCAGGGGGGACGCGGCGGTCGCCGGGCGTCGGGAAAGCCCTTAATGGTAGGTCCTGGCGGGGTCCCCGGCAATTCAGGGCACGGCCCGCCGGCTTCACCACGGCGCCGCGGCCCCGTCCTATATTCGGCGCACGGACCACCACCGGAGGGGAACCATGATCCGAATCCTGCTGCTGCTTTGCCTGGCGGCCGGGGCCGCCGCCCTGCCCCAGCCCACCCTGGCCCAGTCCCTGGGCGGCGAGAGGGCCTATGCCCCGGAAGACCTGCGCCAGTTGCGGGTGCCGGACCGGATCCGCGTGCTCGAGAAGGAGTACCGGGAACAGTCCAACGGCCGCAGCCTGCCCGACGACCAGCTCGAGTTCTACCTCGACCAGATCGAATCGGGCTGGACCTTCAGCCGCATCAAGTCCGACATGGCCCGCTCGCTGGCCGGCAGCGGCGGCAACCGCCCGCCCAACGGCGGCTGGGGCCCGCCGGACAACTGGCAGGCGCGCTCGGTCATCTGCTCCAGCGTGAAGAACCGCTACGCCCAGTGCGCCACGCCCTTCCGCGGACGGGCCAGGCTGGTGGAGAACCTCTCCAAGACCCGCTGCGTCGAGAACCAGAACTGGGGCAGCCGCAAGGGCATGGTCTGGGTGGACAACGGCTGCCGCGGGCGCTTCTCCGAGGGCCGCGGCTGGGGTCCGGAAGGCGGCTACAACGTGACCTGCAGCTCCATCAACGGCCGCTACACCACCTGCGCCTGGAATGCGAGCTACGGCGAACCCCGCCTGCAGCAGCGGCTGTCGAACTCGGCCTGCGACGAGGGCCGCGACTGGGGCTACCGCCGCGGCCAGCTCTGGGTGGACAACGGCTGTCGCGCGCGCTTCGGCGTGCGCTGAGCCGCTACGTCAGGGCGCCCCGCCCTCGCTGCCCCAGGGCGGCGGGGGCAGGTCCACCGGCCGGCTGAGGTCGAATTCGACCTGGAACAGGCGGCCGCCCGGTCGCGACAGTTCGTACAGGAAGCGTTCGCCGGGCTCGATTTCCATGGCCCAGGTGTTGCTGACCGAAGGCTTCATGCCCTCGCGGCCGAACATGGCCACCGATTCGGCGTCCACCGGAAAGGCCTGGCGGGTGGGCGTGCCCGGGTCGAGCGTGTCGCCGCCGTACATCGTCACCGGGTCGGGGCTGCCGTCGGCGTGGCGGTGGTCGTGCTTCAGGCGCAGGCCGGCACCGGTGCGGGTGAGCACCCAGGTGCGGGAATGGTCGTCGCCGACGTGGAAGGGAATGCGCAGCTCGCCTTCCCCGCACTCGCGCACGTGCATCACCAGGGCCTTGCCGGCGAAGGCGTTGTCGCCCGGTTGGGCCGGTTCGTCCACCAGCACGCGGCCGGCGAAGGCCTGGCCGCAGTGCCGGGCAATGCGGGCCAGGAAGGCGTCGGCCGGCGCGGTGGCGGTGGCGGCCGGCGCGATGTCGCTGCCGCCGGCGCAGGCCGCAAGGCAGAGCGAGGAAACGAGCAGCGTGAGGGCGAGCTTCGGGGTCTTCATGTCCCGAAGCTAACGCGGGCCGCGCGCGGGCGGCAAGCGCTCAGCCGGCGGGTTTGGTCTCGGCCGGCTTGCTGGCGGGTTCGGCGGCCTTGGGCTTGGCGTCGGAGCCACCGTCGGCGAGGTTGCGCTTCTTGTCGCCGTCCTTTTTGAAGTCGGTTTCGTACCAGCCGCCGCCGGCCAGGCGGAAGCTGGGCGCGGTCACCTGGCGCCGCACCTGGGGGGCGCCGCAGGCCGGGCAGTCGGTCGGGTCGGGGTCGGAAAGCTTCTGCAGCCGGTCGAAGGCGTGTCCGCAGGCGCTGCATTCGAAGGCGTAGATGGGCATGGGAAGAGGTCCGGCAGGCAACGACAGGGTGCGCCATTAGTGGGGTTCGGCACCGCGTGTTCAAGCCCCCGGCCCGGCACCCAGGGCCGCAAGCAACTGATCCTTGGTCATTTTTTCCATTCAGATCAATGTGTTAGAATGCGGCACTGGTACGAACCGGGCGACGCGATGATCTCCTTGGTACTGCCCGTGGCCGCCCTGCTGCTGGGGGTCGCGCTCCTGCTGGCAGGCGCCGGATTGCTGGGCACCCTGCTGGCCGTCCGGGGCGGGCTGGAAGGGTTCGACGACCGCACCCTGGGCCTGGTGATGTCGGGCTACTTCGGCGGGTTCCTGCTGGGAACCTTCCTGGCACCTCCGCTCATCCAGCGCATCGGCCATGTCCGCACCTTCGCCTTTTGCACCGGCCTGGCCACGATCGCCGTCCTGCTGCATCCGCTGCTGGTGGACCCGGTCGCCTGGTTCGGCCTGCGCATGGTTACCGGCGTGGCGCTGGTGGGGCTGTATACGACCATCGAAAGCTGGCTCAACGCCCAACCCGACCCGGCCCGGCGTGGACGCGTGTTCGCGCTCTACATGGCGGTGAACCTTGGCGCGCTCGCGGTCGGGCAGCTGCTGCTGGGCCTGGGCGTGGACGGCGGGTTCGCGCTGTTCAGCCTGGTCGCCATCCTGGTTTGCGCCTCGGCGCTGCCGGTGACGCTGACGCGCCTTTCCCAGCCGACGTTCCCGCCCACGCCGCGGCTGGGCCTGCGCCGGCTTTACGCCGTGNNCCTGCCGCCACGCTGGGCGCGGGCCTCTCGGGGCTGGCGATGGGGGCGTTCTGGGGCCTGGGGCCGGTGTATGCCGGGCAGGTCGGGCTGGACCGCGCCGGCATTTCGCACTTCATGGTGGCCACCATCCTCGGCGGCGCCTTGCTGCAGTGGCCGCTGGGCCGGTGGTCGA
>DNNT01000087.1 GCA_003497545.1 Arenimonas sp.
GGGGCTGAGGCGAAAGGCTCTTCGCCCCCCCGGACAGTCGGCTCAGACACCGGAGGCATCGGTGTGCCCGCCCCGAACCCACACCCGCCGCCGGGCGGCGAACCGGTTCGTACTGGCCATCTTCCATTCTGGCGAAGCCGCCACACCCCGCGTCCGAAGGGACGCGAACGACAGGACGCGCCGTGGTTCGTGCCCGAACCGACTTAGCCCGGCCTGATCCGCAAGAAAAACGTGCCGCCTTGGCCCCCGAGCGTGACGCGCAAGCATCGGAGCGGACTGCCACGGGCCTTTCGTCCATTCGACCCTCGCCTTCGCGGTGGGGCCGGCGCCAGTTCGATGGACAGCGAAAGACCGGCCAGGCATTCCCGGACTTGGGTGAAGAACTTTTCTTTTGGCCGCGGCGCCCCGGCGCTAGACTGGCGGCAACCACGGAGTCCCCCATGTCCGAAATCCACGTCCCCGTTTCCTTCGGCGAGCTGCTCGACAAGATCGCCATCCTGCAGATCAAGTCCGAGCGCATGTCCGACCCGGCCAAGCTGGCCAACGTGCGCCACGAGCTCTCCGCCCTCGAGGCCACCTGGATGGCGCACCCCGCCGCCGGCAAGGACATCGTGCGCCTGCGCGCCGAGCTCAAGGCGGTCAACGAGCGCCTTTGGGTGATCGAGGACGACATCCGGCTCAAGGAAAAGGCCCAGGCCTTCGACCAGGAATTCATCCGCCTGGCCCGCGCCGTGTATTTCGAGAACGACGAGCGCGCCCGCATCAAGAAGCAGATCAACCTGGCGCTGGGCTCGTCCTACGTCGAGGAGAAGTCCTACCAGGACTACCGCGCGGGCAGCACGCCCTGAATCACGCGCCGCGCGCGGCGCGGAAGGCTTCGAAGCGGTCGATGACGTCGGCCACTTCGACCAGGTCCATCACGCCGGGCAACTCCACCCGCTTGCCCCAGGGCAGGGCCGTGGCCGGCTGGCCCAGGAAGCGCCGCGCAGCCTCGTCGTAGCGGTTCACGCACCAGCGCCGGTCCGAATAAGGCCCCGAGCGCTCGGCGTCGGTGCAGGCGTGCAGGCCCAGCACCGCGGTGCCCATGGCGTTGGCCATGTGGGTCGGGCCGGAATCGGGCGTCAGCACCAGGGTTGCGCGGCCCAGCAGGGCCAGCAGCTGCTTGAGCGTGTCCTTGCCCACCAGGTCCAGCGCCGGCGCCTGCATCGCCGCGAGGATGGCGTCGGCGGTGCCGCGCTCGAGTTCGCTGCGGCCGCCGCACAGCACCACCCGCCAGCCTTGCGCCGCGGCGTGGTCGGCCACGGCGGCGTAACGTTCGGGCCGCCAGTTGCGCAGCGGGTGGCTGGAGCAGGGCGAGACCAGCAAGGTGGGCTGGTCGCCGGGCAGCTGCGCTTCGGCCCAGGCGTGTGCCTCGGCCGGCACCGGCAGGCGCCATTCGACCGGGCCGGGCTCCAGGCCCAGCGGGCGCAGGAACTGCCGGAAGGCGTCCTGCACGTGGTGGCCGCCGGGCGGGATGCGTTCGTTTATGAACAGGCCGTGGCCTTCCTTGCTGCGCCCCCGGTCGTAACCCACGCGGCGGTCGGCGGCGATGGCGGTGGAGGCCAAGCCCGCGCGCAGCGCCAGCTGCAGGTTCAGCAGCACGTCGAAGCGGCGGCCGGCCAGACGCCGGCGCAGGNNACAGCCGGCCAGCCCGGCCTTCTTGTCGAAGACCACGAACTCGACGCCATCCAGGCCTTCCAGCAACTTCGCTTCGCCCTTGCCGATGACCCAGGTGATGGGCAGTCCCGGCCAGGCCCGCTGCAGGTCGCGGACCAGCGCCACCGCGTGCACGGCGTCGCCCAGCGCCGACAGGCGCAGCAGGCAGAGCGATCGCGGCGCGGGCTTCACCGTCATTTGGGTAAACTGCTGGGATGGGAATCGTCGTCGCCGCCTTGGAAACGCAGCCGTTCCGCGACGAGCGGGGTACCGGGGCGATTGTGTTCGACCCGGCGCGGCTGCCGCAAGCCAGCGCGGCCTGGCTCGACGCCGCGCACTGGAACGATGCCGCCGAACCGGTGGCCCGCGGTGGCCGCGGCGCGGCCTGNNGGCGACTTCGGCCAGGCGGTGCTTCGCCGTTACCGGCGCGGCGGCCTGGCGGCGCGCCTGACCGCCGACCGCTACCTGTGGCTGGGCGAAGCGCGCGTGCGCAGCCTGGCCGAATTCCGCCTGATGTCGGAGTTGCACGCCGCCGGCCTGCGCGTGCCGGCGCCGCTGCTGGCGGGTTACTGGCGCGAAGGGCTGGGCTACCGCGCGGCGATCCTGGTCGAGCGCATCGAAGGCGCGCGGCCGCTTTCCGAGTGGCTGGCGCAGCCTGATTCCCCGGTATGGGAGGCCGCGGGCCTGAGCATCGCGCACTTGCACCACGCGGGCGTCGAACACGCGGACCTCAATGCGAACAACCTGCTGGTGGATCCGCTGGGCCGGGTCTGGATCATCGATTTCGACCGCGGCGTGCGCCGCACGCCGGAATCGGGCTGGCGCGAGGCCAACCTGCGCCGGCTGGCGCGTTCGCTGGCGAAGCTCTCGCGCGGCGGTTCGCAGGACTGGGAGCGCGGGTTCGCCCGCCTGCGCGCGGCCTACGAGCACGCCTTCGCGCACGCCGCCGACCACCTGGCCCGTGGCAGGGAGCGCGCATGAACTGGTCGCTGCGATTCCTGGGCGTGGGCAATTCGCAGGCGGCGGTGACGCTGGGCTCCGCCGCGGCCGCCATCGAGCGCGGCGCCCAGCCGCTGCTGATGATCGATTGCGGCCAGGAAGCGCTCACCGCCTACGAGGCGGAGTACGGCGCGCTGCCCGACGCGGTGTTCGTCACCCACGTGCACATGGACCACGTCGCCGGGCTCGAGCGGCTGTTCTTCGCCACGTATTTCAACCCGGCGCGGCGCGGCAAGGTGCGACTGTACGTGCCGGTGGGCGTGCTGCCGCACCTGCAGTCGCGCCTGGCCGACTACCCCGGCGTGGTCGCCGAGGGCGACGCCAACTGGTGGGACGCTTTCCAGCTGGTGCCGGTGACCCGCGGCTTCTGGCACCAGGGCCAGTGGNNCCCGACACGGCCTTCGGCCTGCGCCTGGCCGGCAGCCTGGTGTGGACCGGCGATACCCGCCCCATCCCGGAAATGCTGGCCCTGCACGCCGGCGCCGGCGAAGTGGTGGCGCACGACTGCGCGCTGCAGGGCAACCCATCGCACAGCGGGCTCGACGACCTGGAACGCGAATACCCGCGCGAACTGCTCTCGCGCTGCATCTTCTACCACTACGCCTCGCTGGCCGACGCCGCGGCGATGCGCACGCGTGGTTATGCCGTCGCGAGCCCCGGCGAAGTGCTGGCCCTGCGCGCGCCGAACCCGCCGCCGGGCCATCCCGGGAGCGCCGCGTGAACGCCGACGCACCGCGCGACCGCCACGGCCGCCCGCTGCGCGACCTGCGCCTGTCGCTGGTGGAAACCTGCAACTTCCGCTGTCCCTACTGCATGCCGGCCGACGCCACGCCGGAGAACGAGGTGCTCGACCGCGCCTCGCGCCTGGACTTCGACGAGATCGAAGTGGCGGTGCGCGCCTTCGCCCGCGTCGGCGTGAGCAAGCTGCGCCTGACCGGCGGCGAGCCGCTGTTGCGCAAGAACCTGCCGGAGCTGGTGGCGCGGCTGGTGAAGGTGCCGGGCATCGAGGACATCGCGCTCACCACCAACGGTTCGCTGCTGGCCGGGCAGGCGCGCGCACTGCGCGAGGCCGGGCTGCGCCGGCTCACGGTCAGCCTTGATGCGCTCGACCCGGCGCTGTTCCGCCAGCTTTCGGGCGGGCGCGGCAACGTCGACGACGTGCTCGCCGGCATCGCCGCGGCCGAAGCGGCGGGCTTCAGCAGCATCAAGTTCAATTGCGTCGTGCAGCGCGGCGTCAACGAGGCCGAGGCGCTGCGGCTGGTCGGCCATTTCCGCGGTACGGGCCACGTGCTGCGCTTCATCGAATTCATGGACGTGGGCAACTGCAACGGCTGGCGGCGCGACAAGGTCGTGCCCTCGGCCGAGCTGCGCGACCTGATTTCCGCGCAGTGGCCGCTGCGGCCGCTGTCGCCCACCTACCGCGGCGAAGTGGCCTCGCGCCATGCCTTCGTGGACGGGCAGGGCGAGGTCGGTTTCGTCAGCTCGGTCAGCGAACCCTTCTGCGGCGACTGCCACCGCGCCCGGCTTTCCGCCGACGGCCAGCTGTTCACCTGCCTGTTCGCCAACCGCGGCACGCCGCTGCGCGAGGTCATCGCCCAGGGCGAGGACGCGCTGGCGGCGCGCCTGGGCGAACTGTGGCGCGCCCGCGGCGACCGCTACAGCGAACAGCGCGGCGAAGAAGACCGCAAGCGCCGCAAGATCGAGATGTTCTACATTGGCGGCTGACATGAAGAAACCGAAGCTCACCCACCTCGACGCCGCCGGCCGCCCGGCCATGGTCGACGTTTCCGCCAAACCCGCCACCGCGCGCGAGGCCGTGGCCGAATGCCGCGTGCGTTTCCCGGCCGCCGTTGCCCAGGCCCTGCGCAAGGGCGGCATGAAGACGGCCAAGGGCGCGGTCATGGACACCGCCATCATCGCCGGTACGATGGCCGTGAAGCGCACGCACGAGCTGATCCCGTTCTGCCACCCGCTGCCCATCGACGGCTGCCGCTTCGACCTGGCCTGGGCCGGCGACTCCGTGCTGCGCATCGAATGTGCGGTCAAGACCACGCACCGCACCGGTGTGGAAATGGAGGCGCTGGCCGGCGCCACCATCGCCGCGCTCACCGTTTACGACATGTGCAAGGCGCTGTCGCACGCCATCGTCATCGGCCCGGCGAAACTGGTGGCCAAGCGCGGCGGCAAGCGCACGGTCGGGACGGCGCGGGCATGAGCGTCACCGTGCTCTATTTCGCCAGCCTGCGCGACGCCGCCGGCGTGGCCAGTGAAACCCTGCCGCTGCCGGCCTCGCTGACCGCGCTCTACGCCGAACTGCGCGCTCGCCATGGTTTCGCGCTGCCCGCCGAACGCCTGCGCGTGGCGGTGGACGGCGACTTCGCGCCCTGGGACAGCCCGCTGCGCGACGGCTGCGAGATCGCCTTCATCCCGCCGGTGTCGGGCGGATGAAGCGTTTCGGTATCAGCGAGGTGGCTTTCGACATCGCGCCGCTGCGCCAGCGGCTGCTGTCGTCGCGCGCCGGTGCCTATGCCAGCTTCGAGGGCTGGGTGCGCGACCACCACGAGGGCCGGGCGGTGGAAGGCCTGCACTACGAAGCCTATGCGGCGCTGGCCGAAACCGAGGGCGAACGCATCGTGCAGGAGGCCCTGCAGCGTTTCGAGATCGTGGACGCGGCCTGCGTGCACCGCACCGGCAGCCTGGCCCTGGGCGAGTTGGCGGTGTGGGTGGGCGTGAGCGCCGGCCACCGCGGCCCGGCCTTCGAAGCCTGCCGCTGGATCATCGACGAAGTGAAGGCGCGGGTGCCCATCTGGAAGCATGAGCGCTACGTGGGCGGCGAAAACAAATGGCGTCATCCGGATTGAGGCTTAAGAAGCCTGAACACGGATAAGAGCGGATAAACGCGCGGATAAACACGGATAGAGCGGGATTGGGACTGGGCTGGCCGCGAAATCCCAGGTTGCTCAGCCCCCTTGGTAAGGGGCGTGCCGACAGGCGCGGGGGATCGGGAGTGCAGGCCGGGCCCCGAGGTTTGCGCCGCAAACCTTGGGCCGCCATTTGGGCTGCGCCCAAATGGCGGTGACCCCGCCGGCTGGACCCGGCACCCGCATCATCCAATACCGTTGCTGCCTTCCGGCCCTGGCGGGGTTTTCGGACTAGCGTCGCGGGAGGCCGACGGGGCCACCATTGAAGCGAACGGCGCGCCGGAGGGCGCGCCGCTGGAAGATGGCGGAGAGAGAGGGATTCGAACCCTCGATACGGGGTTTAGCCGTATACACACTTTCCAGGCGTGCTCCTTCAACCACTCGGACATCTCTCCGCAGAGATAACCGCCTGAAACAAGAGCGAAATGATACCCGTCCCCGGGGCCCGCCACAAGCGCGGCGCACGCGGCTTGGCCGGGGGCAGGGGGGTTGGCACAATGGCCGGGTCGGTCCCGACACGCTGCCGAGCCCCCGAATGTCCTATCTCGTCCTCGCCCGAAAATGGCGCCCGCGGCGCTTCGCCGAACTGGTGGGGCAGGAGCACGTGGTGCGCGCGCTCAGCAACGCGCTCGAGTCGGGCAAGGTCCACCACGCCTTCCTTTTCACCGGCACCCGCGGCGTCGGCAAGACCACCATCGCCCGCATCTTCGCCAAGTCGCTCAACTGCGAGCAGGGCACCAGCGCCGAGCCCTGCGGCGTTTGCGCCGCCTGCGTGGACATCGACGCCGGCCGCTACGTCGACCTGCTCGAGATCGACGCCGCCAGCAACACCGGCGTGGACGACGTGCGCGAACTGATCGACAACGCCCAGTACATGCCGGCGCGCGGCCGCACCAAGGTCTACCTGATCGACGAAGTGCACATGCTGTCCAAGAGCGCGTTCAACGCGCTCCTTAAAACGCTGGAGGAACCGCCCGGCCACGTGAAGTTCCTGTTGGCCACCACCGACCCGCAGAAGCTGCCGGTGACGGTGCTCTCGCGCTGCCTGCAGTTCAACCTGCGGCGGCTGGAGCAGGCGCAGATCGCCGGCCAGATGCAGCGCATCCTGGCCGCCGAGCAGATCCCGGCCGAGGCCGGCGCGATCGACCTGCTGGCGCGCGCCGCCGACGGCAGCCTGCGCGACGGCCTGTCGCTGCTCGACCAGGCCATCGCCTACACCGGCGGCCAGCTCGACGAGGCGGCGGTGAACGCCATGCTCGGCACCGTCGACCGCAGCCAGGTCGGCAGCCTGCTCGAAGCGCTGGCGGCCGGCGACGGCGCCGCGTTGATGGCGCGCGTCGAGTCACTGGCGGCGTTTTCGCCCGACTTCGGCCACGTGCTCGAAGACCTGGCCGTGGCCCTGCACCGCATCCAGCTGCAGCAACTGGTGCCCGGCGCCGGCGGCGAAGATCTCCCGCCCGCGCTGGCGGCGGTGGCCGCGGGCCAGTCGCCCGAGCTCGTGCAGCTCTGGTACCAGATGGCCGTCACCGGCCGCCGCGACCTGGGCCTGGCGCCCAGCCCACGCACCGGTTTCGAAATGGCGCTGCTGCGCATGCTGGCCTTCCGCCCGGCGGGCGAGGGCGGTGGCGCCAGTCCGGGACTGCCCGCCGCGGGCCAGGTGGCCGGCGGTGCGGTGCCGCGTTCTGCCGCCGCGCCGGCTGCCGCGCCGGCGCGTCCGGTCGACATGCCGACACCGTCCGCGCCGCGCGCCGCCGAACCCTCGCCGCCTGCCGCGCATTTGCCGGAGCCCTTGCCGGCCGCGCCGCGCCAGCCCGGGCCGCCGCCTGCCGCCGCGCCGCCCCCGGCTGCCGCCACCGGTGTGCTCGCCAGCGCCGAAGACTGGCTGGCCCTGGTCGCCAACGCCGGCCTGCGGGGCCCGGTGCGCGAACTGGCCGCACACTGCGCGTTCTGCGGCTACACCGACGGCCTGCTGGCCCTGTCGCTGCCCGACAGCTTCGACCACCTGCGCAGCGAGGCGCTGGTGCGCCAGCTGTCGAACGCGCTCGCCGGCCCGCTCGGCGCCGCGCCGCAGATCCGCTTCGAATCGGCCAAGTCATCCGGCTCGGAAACACTGCACGCGCGCACCGAGCGCCAGCGCGGCGAACGCCAGGCCGGCGCCGAAGCCAACTTCCTTTCCGACCCGGTGGTGAGCCAGCTGGTCAGCCAGGGCGCCACCGTTGTCCCCGATTCCATCCGTCCGCTCGACGACCACTGACACGAAGGAAAACACCATGCGAGGCAACATCGCCCAACTCATGCAGCAGGCCCAGCGCATGCAGGACAACCTCAAGAAGGCCCAGGAAGAACTGGCCAACGTCGAGGTGCAGGGCCAGTCCGGCGGCGGTATGGTCAAGGTCACCCTGACCGGCAAGATGGAATGCCGCAGCGTGCGCATCGACCCCTCGGTGCTGGCCGACCAGGAAATGCTGGAAGACCTCGTCGCCGCGGCCTTCAACGATGCCGTGAACAAGGCCAACGAGGAAAGCCAGAAGCGTATGTCCGCCGCCACCGCCGGCATGCCGATCCCGCCGGGCATGAAGATCCCCGGCCTGTTCTGAGCCGTCCGTGAGCGCTTCGCCGCTGCTGTCCCAGCTGATCGAGGCCCTGCGCTGCCTGCCCGGCGTCGGCCAGAAGTCGGCGCAGCGCATGGCCTACCACCTGCTCGAACGCGACCGCGAGGGCGGCCTGCGCCNNGAAGCCGTGGAAAAGGTGGGCCACTGCGAAACCTGCCGCGACTTCAGCGAAACCCCGCTGTGCCCGCTGTGCGCCAGCGCCTCGCGCGACCGCGCCCAGCTGTGCGCCATCGAAACGCCGGCCGACCGGCTGGCCATCGAAACCGCCACCGGCTACCGCGGGCTGTATTTCGTGCTGCAGGGCCGGCTGTCGCCGCTCGACGGCATCGGCCCGCGCGAGCTGGGGCTGGACAAGCTCGCCGCGCGCCTGGCCGGCGGCGAAGTGCGCGAGCTGATCATCGCCACCAACCCCACCGTCGAAGGCGAGGCCACCGCGCATTACCTGGCGCAGCTGGCGCGGCAGGCCGGCGTCACGCCCAGCCGCCTGGCGCATGGCGTGCCGCTGGGCGGCGAACTGGAATACGTCGACCGCGGCACGCTGGCGCATGCCTTCGGTTCCCGCACTGAAATCCCTTCCTGACGAGGCGCCCGATGTCCACCCTGTTCGCAAAGATCATCGCCCGCGAGATCCCCGCCGACATCGTCTACGAGGACGAACACGTACTGGCCTTCCGCGACATCAACCCGCAGGCGCCGGTGCACGTGCTGTTCGTCCCCAAGCGCCCGGTGGCCACGCTCAACGAGCTGCAGCCGGGCGACGAAGCGCTGGTGGGCCGCCTGGCCCTGGCCGCGGCGGCTTACGCGAAGCGAGAGGGTTTCGCCGAAAACGGCTACCGCGTGGTCATGAACTGCAACGCCGACGGCGGCCAGACCGTGTTCCACATCCACCTGNNCGGGCGGGCCATGCACTGGCCGCCCGGCTGAGGGCGGTTCACCACCACCAGGCGGGGTAGCGCTCGACCACCACGTCCACGTCCTTGCGTTCGGGCCAGAGGTAGATCACCTCGGCCGCGACGCTCGGGTAGCGGTAGTCGTAGTCGCCGACCTTGCGGTTCTCGAAGCCGGTGACGGTGCCGGTGATGGTGATCTCCCGGCCCGGCTGGAAGACTTCCGGGTCGTAGAAGCCGCCGCGGCAGGCGATGAAGCGGCCTTCGCTCTGGTCGCGCTCCTAAGGCCGGCCGTCGGGCCCCAGGCGCACGCCGACGATCTCGAAGCAGCTCTGCGACGCCAGCGGATCCACCCGCACGATTCGGCCACCCCAGCGCACCATGTCGCCGGTGGCGCCGGAACGGGCGACGTCGGCCGGCTGCAGCGGCGCATAGGTTCCCTGCAGCGGCTTCGGTGCGGTGACGCAGCCGGCCAGCAGCAGCGCGGCGAACACGGGCAGGGCGCGGGACGACAGGCGGTTCATGGCGACTCTCCGTTGGCTCGGTGCGATCTTACGGGACGAAAGGCGCGCAGGTCGGCGACCAGCTGCGCGCGCGCCTCCGCCGGCAACTGCCCTTGAGCGTAGCGATGGGCGGCATAACGCCGGCTGAGTGATTCCAGCGTTTCCGCCTGTCCGGGCAGAACCCCCGCAATGCGTGCGGCATAGGCCAGCGGCGGCTCGGAGGGCGGCTTCTCGAAACCCGCCCGGCGCATCCGCCGGGTGAAGCCCAGCCAGGCCGCCACCACCGGGTCGCGGCTGGCCGGCTGGCCGCGCATCAGGAACCACAGCGTCAGCGCCATCACGCCGCCGGCGCCGAGCGCGAAGGCCAGGCCGAGCTGGCCGGCGCTGGCCTGGTCGATGCCCAGCGGCCGGAACAGCCGCGCCTGCCGCTCGGCGTCGAAAGAGAGCACCATCTCGTTCCAGCTGCGCCGGGCCCAGTCGGCGAAGTCGCGCACCGGGGTGAAGGTTTCCGGCAGCAGGGCTTCGCTGCGGGCGCGGTCTTCGATGGTGTCGAGGATGCGCACCGGGGCCACCGCCGCCGTCGGGTCCACCCGGGTCCAGCCGCGGCCTTCCAGCCACACCTCGTTCCAGGCGTGCGCGTCCATGCGCCGCACCGACCAGTAGTCGCCGTAGGGATTGCGGTAGCCGCCGGCGTAACCCAGCACCACCCGGCTGGGGATGCCGGCCGCCCGCATCAGCACGCCGAAGGCCGAGCTGTAGTGCTGGCAGAAACCCACCCGGGTTTCGAACAGGAAGTCGTCCACCGCGTTGAGCCCGGTCGGCGGTACGGTGAGGCTGTAGCTGAAGTCCTCGCCGATCCAGGCCAGGGCGCGGCGCACCACGGCCACGTCGTCGCCGCCGCTTTCGGCGCTCCACTGCCGGCCCAGCGCAATGGTGCGCGGGTTCAGTCCGGGAGGCAGCTGCAGGGCCAGCCGCCGCGCTTCCGGTGCCAGTTCGGCTTCCAGCGTGGCGTCGATGGCGGAGCGGCCGGCGTACTTGATCATGCGGCTCACCGGGGCGTCGGCCACCACACTGGCGTCGCTGGCGAGACGGCCGCCGTCGGGCGCTTCCAGTGGCGTATCGAGCACGACCAGGTAGCGGCGGTCGGTGGGCTCGAGCGCCACTTCGTAGCGCACCTCCGCCGAGCGGGCTCGCGGTACCGGCGCCGCGCGAGAGTACGTGCTGAATTCGCGGGTCCAGGTCTGGCCGTCGAAATTCCACAGCACCTGCGCGCGCCAGTAGAGGTCCTGGCGGCGCGGCGCCGGGCCTTCGAAGCGCACGCGCAGCGCGGGGGTATCGTCGGCGAACAGTTCCACCCATTCGTCCGGCGTCATCCGGTCGTTGAGGCCGCTGCGGCCCAGCACGTTTTCCGGCATGCCCCACAGCGGCGTCGCCAGCCGCGGGAACAGCCAGAAACCCGCCAGCGCCAGCGGCAGCGCCACCGCGATGGCCAGCCCGACCTGGGTGAAGCGCGGGCGGTCGAGTTTCGGCGTGGCGGCGCCGGGGCGTTGTTCCGCCAGCATGGCCAGTGCCACCAGCAACATGGCCACGGCCAGCACGGTGAGCGCCATCGTCAGCGGGCCCTGGTCCTGCAGGAAGGCCGCGAACGGCGCGAACAGCGAGAAGCCCAGCAGGCTGCGCGCATCACGCGCGCCGTGGGTTTCGCCGGGCTTGATCGCCAGCAGCGCGGCCAGCAGGGCCGTGCCCGTGTCGCGGCCGAGGTTGAAGCCGAAGGTCACCAGCAGGTAAGCGGCGACCAGCAGCACCAGCAGCAGGCGCAGCGCCACCGGCCAGCGCCGCTCGAAGGCGTAGCCCGTGGCCGCCATCGCCGCCAGGGCCAGCGCCAGCCCGGGCGGCAGTTGCAGCAGCAGCGGCAGCAGGCAGGCCGCGGCGGCGGCCATGCACCAGCGGCGCAGCGGGGTGGGCAGCGGCTCAGCCATGCGGCATTAGCGCGAGCGCGCGCAGGCAGGCGTGGCGGTGTTCCGGCCCGCGTCCGGGGCCGAGCACGGCGTTGGGCAGGCGCAGGCGGTAGCGGTGGCACAGCCGGTCGGCGTCGAGCACCCAGCGCGTGAGGCGGCGGATGCGCGCCTCGTGCGCGAGGGCGGCCAGGCTTTCCCAGTCCAGGTCGAGTTCGCGCGGCGCGCTGGCTTCGTATTCGCGCACCAGCAGGCGTTCGGAGCGCGCCGACGGTTTCCACGCGATCTGCTTGCGCGAATCGCCGGGGCGGTATTCGCGCAGGTGGTGCGGCTGTTCGCCCTGGGCGCGGGTGCGGCGCGAGGTGCTGTCGCCGCCCTGGTCGGGCANNTCACGGTGGAAATGCGCAGCCGGCCGGGGTCGAGCCAGCCGCGCTGGTGGGTGGCCAGGCGCAGCACCACCTCGCCGCGTTCGCCGGGCGCGAGGTCCAGGAACACTTCCTCCTCGCCGGTGCGCAGCTCCAGGCCGGGGCGCGCGCGTTGCCCGGTGGCTTCGAAGGCGACGCGCACCGCCATGGCCTGGCCGGCATGCACCGGCTCGGCGTGCAGCGCCACCAGGCGCAGGCCGGAAAGCGTGAGGTGGGCCTGCACCAGGCTGTTGTGCGCCACCGCGATGACCACGAAGGCCAGCAGCAGCGCCGGGTTGTTGTTGTAGTTCAGGCCGCCGATGACCATGGTGCCGAGCATCAGGCCCAGGAACAGCCCGAAGCCGGTGGGCAGCACGTAGATGCGCCGGCGGTCGATGTGCACCGGCAGGGTTTCGACGGCGCGCGGGCGCACCATCGGCAGCTTCGACAGCCGCTCGATGCCGCGTTCGACCAGGTCGGGCGCGCGCGCCACGGCCTCAGTCCACGGCCACCGCGCGCAGGATGCGGGCGGCCAGCGCGTCGCGCCCGTCGGCCTCCGATTCGGGCACCAGGCGGTGCGCGGCGACGGCGGCGAACAAGGCCTGCACGTCCTCCGGCAGCGCATGCGCGCGGCCCTCGAGCAGGGCCAGTGCACGCGCGCCTCGCAGCAGGCCCAGGCCGGCGCGCGGCGACAGGCCCACCTGCACGCCCGGGTGGCGCCGGCTTTCCTGCAGCAACGCCTGCACGTAGGCCACCAGGGCTTCGCTCGCGTGCACGCGGCCCACGGCCTCGCGCAGCGACAGCACGTCCTCGCTGCTCAGCCGCGGCAGGCTGCCGGCGATCAGGTCGCGGCGGTCGGCGCCGGCCAGCATCTCGCGCTCGGCGCCGGCATCGGGGTAACCCAGGTGCAGGCGCAGGAGGAAACGGTCCATCTGCGAGTCGGGCAGCGGGAAGGTGCCGGCCAGATCCACCGGGTTCTGCGTGGCCACGACGAAAAACGGCTGCGGCAGCGTGTGGGTGACGCCGTCCACGGTGACCTGGTGCTCGGCCATGGCTTCCAGCAGCGCGCTCTGGGTGCGCGGCGGCGCGCGGTTGATTTCGTCCGCCAGCAGCAACTGGGTGAACACCGGGCCCGGGTGGAAGCGGAACTCGCGCGCGGTCTGGTCGAAGATGGAGACGCCGATGATGTCCGAGGGCAGCAGGTCGGAGGTGAACTGCATGCGCTGGAAGTCGAGGCCCAGGCTGGCGGCCATGGCGCGCGCCAGCGTGGTCTTGCCCAGGCCNNGGGTAGGATGTCGGCGTCTTTGGCCTGCGCGTGCATGCGAGCGTCCCGGCGTGATTTTCAGGAAGGATACCTTGGTCGATGCTGGCACGCGGGCGGGTTCGCCGCGCGTGAAGTTCCTCGTGCTGTGGTCGCTGCTGCTGGCGGCGAAGCTGGCATTGGCGGCGACGCTGCCGCTGTTCGGCGACGAGGCCTTCTATGCACTCGAGAGCCGGCGGCTGGCCTGGGCCTATTCCGACCTGCCGGGGCTCACGGCGTGGCTGGCNNGCTGGCAGGCGGGCCTGCTGGCGCTGCTGCTGCCGCTGGGTGGCGCCATGGGCCTGCTGGCCTTGCCCGACGTGCCGATGCTGCTGGCGGCGCTGCTGTGCCTGGATGCCTTCGCGGCGATGCTGCGGCGCTATTCGCACGGCGCGGCGCTGCAACTGGCGTTCGGGCTGGCGCTGGGCGCGTTCGCGCATTACCGCTTCGCGCTGGTGGTGCTGGCGGGCGCCGCGGGCCTGCTGTGCACGCCCGCGGGGCGCGCGCTGCTGGGCCGGCCGGGGCTGTGGCTGGCGCTCGGCGTGGGCGCGGCGGCGTGGTGGCCCACCCTGGCCTGGAACCTGGCCCACGCGGGCGCGGGCCTGGGCTTCCAGTTCGTCGACCGCCACCCGTGGCAACCGCAAACGCGCGGCCTGTGGTGGCCGCTGGTGCAGGCGGTGCTGGTCACGCCGCCGCTCATGCTGCTTCTGCTGCAGGCGCTGGGTGCAGCGTGGTTGCACAGGCGCGACCGCAAAATGCCGGCCTGGGGTTTCATGGCGGGGCTGGGCTTCGTGGCGGTCCCGGGTTATTTCCTGATGGGCTTTTTCGCCGACGCCGAGCGCGTCACCTTCCACTGGCCGCTGGCGGGCTGGCTGGCGCTGTGCGCGCTGGCGCCGCCGCTGCTGACGCGCTGGCGGCCGTGGGCGCGGCGCGCGCTGCACGCCAGCGCACTGGCGGGACTGGCGCTGCTGTTGGGCTACCTTTCGCTGCTGGCGAGGCCCGAGGGGCGAACCTTGCTGGCCGGCGGGCCGGCTTATGCCGACAACTTCAGCGGCTGGCACGAGGTGGCGGCGGTCGTGCGCGAAGACCTGGCCGCCCTGCCGGGGGAAACGACGCTGGTGGCCGACAACTTCATGCTCGGCGCGCAGTTGGCCTTCGAGCTCGACCGCGGCGACGTGCGCGTGCTCGACCACCCGCTCAACGCCAAACACGGCCGTGCCGTGCAACTCGCCGACTGGGGCCTGCTGCTGGACGCGCCGCGCAGCGCCGGCGACGGCCCGGTGCTGCTGGTCGTCGAAGACAGCGCGCGCCCTCTGAAGCAGCGACTGCTGGCTTACCGCGAACTCTGTGCCGGCAGTGGCGGCCTGCCGCCTCCCCGCGTGTTGAACGTCGACCACGGTCGCAAGCGTTTCCTGCGTTTCGTGCTGCCTGCGCCGGGCGATTGCGTGCTACCTGCGCTGGCCTGGATCGACGCACCTTCGCCGGGTGCCGCCGTGCGCGGGCCGCTGGACGTGGCCGGCTGGGCGTTCAAGCAGGGCGGCGCGCTGGCGCGGGTCGAAG
>DNNT01000218.1 GCA_003497545.1 Arenimonas sp.
CGGCGCCGGCAAGTCCACGCTGGTGAAAACCCTGGTCGGCGAACTGCCGCTGCTGGCCGGCGAACGCGTCGCGCACCCGGACCTGCGCATCGGTTATTTCGCCCAGCACACGGTCGAAAGCCTGCACGAAGGCCAGAGCCCGCTCTGGCACCTCAAGCAGATCGCGCCCAATGCCGGCGAACAGCAGCTGCGAAACTACCTGGGCCGATGGAACTTCGTCGGCGATCGTGCCTTCGAGAACGTCGACGGTTTCTCCGGCGGCGAACGCGCGCGCCTGGCGCTGGGCCTGATCGCCTACCTCGAGCCGAACGTGCTGCTGCTCGACGAGCCCNNCCACCAACCACCTCGACCTCGACATGCGCGAAGCGCTGGCCGAGGCGCTGGCTGATTTCCCCGGCGCCATCGTGCTGGTCTCGCACGACCGCCACCTGATCGGCCTGGTCTGCGAAACCTTCTGGCGCGTGGCCGACGGCAAGGTCGAAGAGTTCAACGGCGACCTGGACGAATACGCCGCCTGGCTGCGCAGCCGCAACAACGAACCGCGCGCCGCCAAGCCGGCCGCCGCCGCCGCGAAGCCCGCGCCGGCGCCCGCCAAACCGCCCAAGCCCGTGCGCAGCAAGCACGAACAGGACCTGGCCGCGCGCCGCCTGCGCCAGGTCGAGTCGCGCGTGGCCGAGCTCGAGGCCGAGCTGGGCCAGGTTGAATCGCAGCTGGCCGACCCGGCCGTATACGGCAACGACGGCGGCATCGAGGTCGCCCAGCTTGCCCAGCGCCAGGAAAAACTGGCGCGCGAGAAGGAAACGCTCGAGGCCGAGTGGCTCTCGCTGCTGGAAGCCAGCGACGCCTGAAGGGTTGAATCCGCGGTATCGGGTGTGTTCCCCTGAGCCCGGGCCATCTCGCGACGGGAGCCATGGGAGCGCTGCACACGCTCGACTATTGGGTACTGGCGGCCTACGCCGCGGTGCTGCTCGCGGTCTGCCTGCGCGTCATGCGCCGGAGCCCGGATGGCGAGGAGTTGTTCCTTGCCTCGCGTTCGCTGGGTGCCGGTGTCGTCGGCCTTTCGTTGTTCGCCTCCAACATTTCCTCGACCACGCTCGTGGGCCTGCCCGGCGCCGCATGGAGCTCCGGCATCGCCGTGGCCAATTACGAGTGGATGGCGGCCCTGGTGCTGGTTTTCACGGCCGTGTTCGTCACGCCCACGCTGCTGGGCAACCGGCTCACGACGATCCCCGAGCTGCTCGAGCGCCGTTTCGACGCGCGGCTGCGAAAATACCTCTCGGCGGTGTCGATCTTCCTTTCCATCGTGCTTGATACCGCAGGCAGCCTTTACGCGGGGGCCTTGGTGCTGGCGGTGTTTTTCCCGGCGATCCCGCCGGGCGGGACCATCGCGGCGCTGGCCGTGGTCGCGGGCCTGTACACGGCCGCCGGAGGACTGCGCGCCGTTGTGTACACCGACGTGCTGCAGTCGCTGGTGCTGCTGGTCGGCTCGGCGGTGCTGGCGATCCTGGTGTTCGCCGAGTTCGACTACTCCTGGGCGGCGGTGCGGGCCGCGGTGCCCGCCGACCACCTGTCATTGGTGCGGCCGCTGGATGACCCGGCATTGCCCTGGCTGGGCACGCTGGTGGGCCTGCCTGTCCTGGGCTTCTACTACTGGACGATGAACCAGTACGTGTCGCAGCGCCTGCTGGGCGCGCGCGACATGAAGGCCGCCGGCGGTGGTGCGCTGCTCGCCGCCGCGCTCAAGCTGCTGCCGCTGTTCATGATGGTCCTGCCGGGTGCGATGGCCATTGCCCTCTTGCCCGACCTCGAGCGCAGCGACGAGGTTTTCCCGCGCCTGCTCGCGGAATACGCGCCGGCCGGGCTGGCGGGCCTGGTGCTGGCGGGCCTGCTGGCGGCGATCATGTCGAGCGTGGATTCCGCGCTCAATTCGGCGTCCACGCTCATCACCGTTGATTTCATCCAGCCGCGGCGGCCGGGATTGTCGCCGCGGGCGCTTGCGCGGATCGGCCGCGTGCTGACGCTGGCGCTGATGGCCGTTGCCGCGCTCTGGGCGCCGATGATCGACCACTTTCCCGGCCTGTTCGGCTACCTGCAGCAGGCCTTCGCCTACGTGACCCCGCCGCTGGTGGCCGTATTCGCGCTGGCGTTCCTGGGGCGCGGCATCGGGCCGACGGCGGCGTTCCGCGCGGCGGCCTGTGGCCATGCCATCAGCGCCGCCTGGTTCCTGGCCACCCAGTTGGGCTGGCTGCAGGTGCATTTCACGCTGGTCGCCGGTGCGCTGTTCCTGCTGACGTTGGCGCTGGCCAAGGCCTGGCAGTGGACGACGGGCGAGCGGCCAGCGCCCGCCGCCCTGGCTTGCATGGATCAGGCCATGGCGCCGGCATTGCCCGCCTGGCTTCGGCCGGGGGCGATCGGCGTGGCGGTGGCCACCGGCGTCGTGGTGGTCGTCTTCTGGTGACCGGCCGGGCCCCGCGCCGCGGCCAGGAATTCCCGGCCCCAGCGCGCCAGGTCGAAGTTTTCGACGATGCCGAACAACTGGCGCATGCGCCCCTCGGCTTCATCGGCGTCCATGTCCAGCGCCTGTCCCAGCGCGGCCGCGAGGTCCGCCGGATCGTGCGGGTTGGTCAGCAGCGCCCCCTTGAGTTCGGCCGCCGCGCCGGCGAACTCGGACAGCACCAGCACGCCGCGACCGCCCTCGATGCCCTGGGTGGCGACGAACTCCTTGGCGACCAGGTTCAGTCCGTCGCGCAGCGGCGTTATCCACATCACGTCGGCGGCGGCATAGTGCGCCACCACTTCCTCGAAGGGCAGCGGTCGCGCGAAGAAGCGCACCGGCGTCCAGTCGAGGCGCGAGTGGCGGCCGTTGATCCGCCCCACCGCCTGTTCGATCTGGGTCTGCAGCTGGCGGTAAACGGCCATTTCCCTGGCGGCCGGGACGCAGACGACCACCAGCGTCACCTCGCCCTGCAACGCGGGGCGTGACTCCAGCAGCCGCCCGAAGGCCTCGAGTTTCTCCAGCGTGCCCTTGGTGTAGTCGAGCCGTTCGATCGACAGCACCAGCTTGCGCGGGCTGATTTCGCGCCGCAGCCTTCCGATGTCGTCGCGCGTGCGCGGCAGCTCCAGCACTTCGCGGATCCGGCCCAGGTCGGTGCCCACCGGGTGTGCGCCGAGGCCCACCTCGTGGTCGCCGGCGCGGATGCGCGTGGTCATGGTGTCCAGGCCCACGGCGCAGCCATAGGTGAGGAAGCGCGGGGCGCAGCCTTCGCGCCCGAGCACTTCCACCGGCATCGCGCCGCGCACCACGTCGACGAAGTTTTCCACCTGGCGCGGGATGTGGAAGCCGATGTAGTCGCAGCTGAGCAGGCTGCCCAGGATCTCGCGGCGCCAGGGCACCACGTTGAAGATGTCGGCGGAGGGGAAGTAGGTGTGGTGGAAGAAGGCNNGCGATGCGCAGGTCCGGGCGCAGTTCGCGCAGGCGCGCAGGCACCATCCACAGGTTGTAGTCGTGCAGCCACACGGTGCCGCCGGGTGCTGCCTCCGCGGCGGTCGCTTCGGCGAACTTGCGGTTCACGTCCAGGAAGACCTTCCAGTCGTCCTCACGGAATCGCGCCCGCTCCCAGAACGTGTGCAGCATCGGCCAGAAGGCTTCCTTCGAGAAACGCTTGTAGAACGCGTCCACCTCCTGCTTCGCCAGCGGCACGCGCGCGGCGACGAGGTTCGGGTAGCGCGCGGCGTCCACCGGCGTGCGTGCTTCGAAGCCGGCGCGCCTGGCGTCGTCAAGCGTCCACGCTACCCAGGACCCGGGTTCGCCGTCCGCGAAAAAGCTCAGCAGGCTCGGGATGATGCCGTTCGGCGAGGTGGGGCGCCGGCGCACCACCTGCCCCTGTTCGATCGATTCCTCGAAGGGGAGCCGGTGGTAGACCATCACCAGGTCCGCCGTGCCGGCGACGCCCGGCGCGGGCGGCGCCACGTGCGCGTCGTTGGCGGGCAGCAGGCCGAAATGCGTGATGGCCTCGAGGATGCCGCCACACCCGGGCGCGACGGCGTGGAGCACCCGTTCACGGCCGCGCGTGGCGTCGAGCAACGCGGGTTCCGAGTCGCCGACGCATACGCCGGTGAACCCGGCGTCGTAGAGGGAGAGGTCGTTGAGCGTGTCGCCGGCCACCAGGATGCGTTCGGCCGGCAGGCGCAGCTGTGCCGCCAGCGCACGCAAGGTGCGACCCTTGTCGGTCCCGGGTGGCAGGATGTCGAGGTAGCGGTCGGCGGAGTAGAGCACCGCGCAGCCCAGGTCGTGCGCGGCGCGCTCGATCTCGTCGCGGCGGNNGCTCCTGCGGCACGTCCTGGCGGCGCAGTTCTTCGAAGCCGCGCATCGCCTCGGCGACCGCGTGTTCGCCGGGCCAGCGCGAATCGATGGCCGATTGCAGGGGTTGCAGCGGCTGCAGCGTGCGGCCGCAGGCGACCGTGGCGCCGACGTCGCAGACCAGGTAATCCGGGCGTGGCAGCGCCGGGTCGGAAAGCAGCGGGATCACGGCCTCCAGGCTGCGGCCGGTCACCCAGGCCAGGCGGATGCCGGGATGGCGATCGACCAGGGAATAGAGGCGCTGGCGATGGCTGGCATCTCCGGCCAGGAAGGTGCCGTCCAGGTCGGTGGCGAGGATCAGTACGGGAATGTCGTGCGGGGAAGATCGGCGGCTGGGTGTCTGCTTGCTCAATGGTGTTCCTTGTCTGTAGGGCCTGGTTCGGTTTCGGGCAGCAGTGCGAGTGCCGCCGGGGTGGTCCGCAGCATTGGGTGGAACGGCGCTGCGCGTGGGCGCCCCCGGCTGCGCACGGCGAGCCGCGCCGCCAGGAACAGGGCCAACGCGGTCAGCACGGCCGCGAAGTAGGCGGGCAGGGCACCGGGCCCGTGCCGCGACATCAGTTCACCGGCGAGCGCGGGGCCGATGGCGGCGCCGATGCCATGCACCAGCAAAAGGCTCGAGCACCCCGACAGCAGGTCTTGCGCGGGAAGGGTGTCCAGCATGTGCGCCACGGACATCGGGTAGATGGAAAACGCCAGCCCACCGAAGGCGAAGAAAACGACGTGCAACGCCGGGCTGCCCCAGGCGCTGGCAGGCAGCGCCAGCATCGCGACGCCGGCCGCCACCAGGCTGCACAGGGCCAGACCGA
>DNNT01000185.1 GCA_003497545.1 Arenimonas sp.
CGGCGCGCTGGTGCTGGCGCTGCGGCACCCCGAGCGTTACCGCAGCCTGTCGGCGTTCGCGCCGATCGTGGCGCCCAGCCAGGTGCCCTGGGGCGAGAAGGCCTTTTCGCGTTACCTCGGCGAGCACCACCGCGCCTGGGCCGAACACGACGCCTGCGAGCTCGTGAGGCGCCGGCCCTTCGGCGGCACGATCCTGGTGGACCAGGGCCTGGACGACAAATTCCTGGCCAGCCAGCTGCAGCCCGAGCGCTTCGAGGCCGCCTGCGCCGAGGCCGGGCAGGCGCTCACGCTGCGCCGGCATGCCGGCTACGACCACGGTTACTATTTCATCGCCAGCTTCATCGAGGACCACCTGCGGCACCACGCCGCCCTGCTCGCCGACTGACGGAGGCTGCATGTCACCGATCGCGATCGCGCTGACCGCCCTGGTCGCCCTGCTGCACCTGGGCTTCCTGGTGCTGGAGATGTTCTTCTGGACCAAACCCCTGGGCCGGAAAGTTTTCCGGCTCGACCCGCAGGTGGCGAAGGATTCCGCGAAGCTGGCGATGAACCAGGGCCTTTACAACGGCTTCCTGGCCACTGGCCTGCTCTGGGGCCTGTGGCTGGGCGACCGCGGCATCTGCCTGTTCTTCCTGGGCTGCGTGGTGGTGGCGGGNNAAAGCTTCGCGGCTGAAGCCGCTCCTACAAAGGCACGGGGCTTAGCGCTTGGGGCTGACCCACATGGTGATGACGGCGTTGAAGACCTTCTCGCCGGCGGGGTCGAACACGTCCACGTTCACAGGCAGGTCGTAACCCGCTTCCGACGCGACGATGGGCACGAGCGGCGTGGCCACGCCGCGCTGGGTGCCCACCGCCTTCTTCAGGTACTGCACGGTCATGCCCTTGGGGATCCAGCGCATGCCCTTGGGCAGCGAGGCGTCGGTCATCACGCCGCCCACCAGTTCGGCCAGGTTGCACAGCGCGATCGCGTGCACCGTGCCCAGGTGGTTCTGCATCCGCCGCTTGTGCGGGATGGTGGCTTCGCAGCGCCCCGCCTCGAGCACCCGGAAGGTGGGCGAGACGGAGCCGAAGTAGGGCGCCTTGAAGCAGACCGCGCGGCTGAAAAGCCAGTGCCCCGCCGGCCAGCGGGTGAATTTTCGGTACAGGCGCAGCAGCGGCGTGTCGGACATCGTCGTGTCAGCCTCAGGCGGCGCGGGTGGCCTGGGCGGCCTTGGGCTTGTCCATGTGCAGCGAGGCGGCCTGCAGGTCGAACGGGTCGAAGTCGTCCACGCTGATCGCGTCCCAGGTCAGGGCGCGCAGCTCTTCGAGCTGGGCCTTTTCCTCGGCGGTGATCCAGCCCTCGGCCACGCCCTCGGCCAGCTGCGAGGCGAAGTCGAGCGCCTCGATGTCGCTGTTCTTGAGCGCCTTGAGGAACTTGCGCTCCACCGGCTCGGCCAGGATCACCTTGGGCAGGTAGCTGTTGATGCGGCCGGCCGGGTTGTTTTCGCAGGGCGTCAGGAACACGCCCGAGGCCATGCGGTCGCGCGCATCGGAAGGCGACATCAGCAGCGCGGCGGCGCGGCGGCCCAGGCGGTCGGACGGCAGCTGGGCGCGGCGGCCCCACGGGAACACCAGCATCCACATCAGCCAGCCCACCGGGCGGATCGGGAAGTTGCGCAGCGCGCCCGACAGCGCCAGTTCGATCTTGTGTGCGGCGTCGTGGAAGGCGTAGGCCAGCAGCGGCTGCTCGGCCGCCGGGCGGCCTTCGTCCTCGTAGCGCTTGAGCATGGCGCTGGCGATGTAGAGCTGGCTCAGCACGTCGGCGTAGCGGCCGGAGATCTTCTCCTTGAACTTGAGCTTGCCGCCCAGCGTGAGCATGGAGACGTCGGCCACCAGGGCCAGGTTGGCCGAGTAGCGGTTGAGCTTGCGGTAGTAGCGGCGGGTGTAGGCGTCGCCCGGCACCTTGCCGATGCGCGCGCCCACCAGGCCCAGCACCCAGCTGCGCACGGCGTTGGAGATGGCGAAGCCGATGTGGCCGAACAGGCTGTGGTCGAACTCGCGCAGGCCGGCGGCCTTGTCGGGGTTCTGCGCCGCCTGCATTTCCTTGAGCACCCAGGGATGGCAGCGGATGGCGCCCTGGCCGAAGATCATCAGGGTGCGGGTCATGATGTTGGCGCCCTCGACCGTGATCGAGATCGGCGCCGCCTGCCAACCGCGGCCCAGGTAGTTCATGGGGCCGAGGATGACGCCCTTGCCGCCGTGGATGTCCATGGCGTCGCGCGCGACTTCGCGGGCGAGTTCGGTGGCGTGGTACTTGGCGATGGCCGAGGGCACCGCCGGCTTCTCGCCGCGGTCGACGGCGGCGGCGGTGGCCTGCGATAGCGCGGCGCAGGCGTAGGCGTTGCCGGCGATGCGCGCCAGCGCTTCCTCGACGCCCTCGAAGCGGCCGATCGACAGGCCGAACTGCTTGCGGATGCGCGCGTACGCGCCGGTGACCACGGCCGCCAGCTTCGACGCACCGGCCGAGGTGGAGGGCAGGGTGATGGCGCGGCCCACGCTCAGGCACTCGACCAGCATGCGCCAGCCGTGGCCGATGTAGTCCTCGCCGCCGATGAGCTGGCTGAGCGGCAGGAACACTTCCTGGCCACGCACCGGGCCGTTCTGGAAGGCGCAGTTGAGCGGGAAGTGGCGACGGCCGATCTCGAGCCCGGTGGTGTCGCGCGGGATCAGGGCCAGGGTGATGCCGCGGTCGCTCTGGTCGCCCAGCAGCTTGTCCGGGTCGTGCAGGCGGAAGGCCAGGCCGATGACGGTGGCCACCGGGGCCAGCGTGATGTAGCGCTTGTCGAAGGTGAGCTTGACGCCCAGCACGCGCGCGCCGTTCCACTCGCCTTCGCAGACGATGCCGAAGTCAGGCAGGGAGGTGGCGTCGGAGCCGGCACTGGGGCCGGTCAGCGCGAAGCAGGGCACCTCGCGGCCGTCGGCCAGGCGCGGCAGGTAGTAGTCCTTCTGCTCCTTGGTGCCGTAATGCAGCAGCAGTTCGGCCGGGCCCAGCGAGTTGGGTACGCCGACGGTGGAGCTGAGCGTGGCCGAGACCGAGGCCAGCTTCTGGATCACCTTGTGGTGCGCCAGCGCCGAGAAACCCAGGCCGCCGTATTCCTTCGGGATGATCATGCCGAAGAACTTGTTCTTCTTCAGGTAGTCCCACAGCTCCGGCGGCAGGTCGTTGCGGACGTGGGTGACCTCCCAGTCGTTGGTCATGCGGCAGGCCTGCTCGACCGGGCCGTCGAGAAACGCCTGCTCCTCGGCGGTGAGTTCCGGCTTGGGCTGGGCCAGCAGTTCATTCCACTTCGGCATGCCGGAGAACAGCTCGCCCTCGAAGCCGACGGTGCCGGCGTCGAGCGCGGTCTTCTCGGTGTCCGAGAGCTTGGGCAGCATCTTCGTGTAGATGCGCAGCAGGGTGCGGGTGATGACCGCCTGGCGCAGCGGGGTGATGAGCAGCGGCAGTGCCACTACGGCCAGCAGCACGGCCGCGACGGTGGTGGCCGTCATGTTGGCGCCGGCGAGCGCGACGGCCACCAGCGCGGTGGCGGAAAGCGCGGTGAAGACCGCCAGGCTCCAGCGGTGGTAGGCCACCAGCAGGGTCGCCAGCAGCAGCGCGAGGAAGGGGGCGAGGATGCTCATCGGGTGTCTCCGTGGGCGGCCGCGTGGGGGGCGGCCAGGTCGCAAAGGAACTGCAGCAGGGTGTCGGTGAAAGCGTCGTTGTCGTCGCCGGCCACCATATGGGTGGCATGTGGCAGTTGCACGTGGCGCGCGTGCGGCGCCAGTTCCATGAAATGTTCGACCGTGTGGTCNNCGCTGCGGCCGCCGCTGACCAGCAGCACCGGCACGTCGAGCTCCCGGCAGGCCTGTTCGATCGGCGCCTGCAGCGCATCCGTGCCGGGGATGAATTCGCTCAGCAGGCGCGGGTCCCAGTGCCAGCCCAGGCGGCCATCGTCGCGCGGCTGCAGCAGGTGCGCCAGTTGTCCGGGCGTCTTGCGCTGGCGGCGGTGGGGCAGGTAGGCGGCGATTTCGGAGGCCGCGTGCTCGAAGGACTCGAAGCCGTCGGGGTGCGCGGTCATGAAGCCGAGGATGCGCTCGACGCCGGCGGCTTCCCAGCGCGGCGTGATGTCCACCAGCACCAGCGCCGAGAACAACCGGTCGCGGGCCTGCGCCATCAGGCCGGTCAGGCCACCCATGGAAGCGCCGACCAGGATCGGGGCCGGGCCCAGGGCCCGCGCCACGGTGCCGACGTCGGACACGAACTGATCGCCGGCGTAGGGCTGGTGGGTCGGGTTGCGGCCGGACTGGCCGTGGCCGCGCACGTCCCAGGCCAGGCTCGCGTGCCCGGCTTCGGCCAGGCGCTGCTGGGTGGCGTTCCAGGCCTGGCGGGTCTGTCCGAAGCCATGCGCCAGCAGCAGCCCGGGGCCGTCGCCTTCCATCCGCGCCGCAGCCAGGCGCAGGCCGTCGTCCGCCTGCAGGTGCAGGGACAGGGGCGCGGGCACGGCGCGTTCTTGGGCAAAGATGACCATACGGCCGAGTATGGGGTGCGGTTTTCGCCCCTGTCAATACCAATCCGTATGGTGCATGATCGCTCCATCCCGTAGACTTGCCGACCGTATGGTAAACCCCGCCCCCAAGAACGACCGCCCCTCCCGCCTGAGCGCGGAGGACTGGGCGCTCGCCGCGCTCGACGTGATCGCCGAGCAGGGCCTGGCGGCCGTGGCGGTGGAGCCGCTGGCGCGCCGGCTCGGCGTCACCAAGGGCAGCTTCTACTGGCACTTCCCCTCGCGTGAAGCCCTGCTGGTCGCGGCGCTGGAGCGCTGGGAAGTGATGGAGCAGGAAACCGTGTTCGGCCAGCTCGAGGCCGTGCCCGAGCCGCGCGCGCGCCTGAAGGCGCTGTTCCAACTGGTGGCGCACGAGCTCAAGCCGCACATCATCTACAGCGAACTGCTCAAGGCGCTCGACCACCCGGTGGTGCAGCCGGTGCTGCACCGCGTCTCGCAGCGTCGCCTCGACTACCTCACCGCCAGCTTCCGCCAGGCCGGCCTGCCGCGCCTGGACGCACAGAACCGCGCGCGCCTCACCTACGCGGCCTATGTCGGTTTCCTGCAGCTTTCACTGCAGCTTGGCCAGCCGCGCCTTCACCACGATGAGTTCGAGGCCTACGTCGGCCATGTGATGGCCACGTTGATCCCGGAGTAGCGGGGATAGGCGCGGGAAATTCGGGGGACAGGCTGTCATCAAGCCGTTAGAATACGCAGGCATAGGCCGGCGCCATGCGCTGCCTCCCGGTTTCCCCTTGATAGGCCCCGCCAGGAGCCCCGTTCGCCATGTCCAGCCAGCTTGCCAGCCTCAATGATTGGGTTGCTTCGGTCGCCCAGCTCACCCAGCCCGATGCGATCCACTGGTGCGACGGCTCCGACGCCGAAAACGCCCGCCTGGTCGAACGGATGCTCGCCAACGGCGACCTCGTCAAGCTCAACGAACAGACGCACCCGAACTGCTACCTGCACCGTTCCAGCCCGTCCGACGTGGCGCGCGTCGAGCACCTCACCTTCGTCTGCACGCGCCACCCGGCCGACGCCGGCCCGAACAACAACTGGATGGACCCGGCCGAAGCGCACCGCGAAATGGATGCGCTCTACGCCGGCTGCATGCGCGGCCGCACGATGTACGTGGTGCCCTACTGCATGGGCCCGATCGATTCGCCGCTGTCGCGCTGCGGCGTCGAGATCACCGACAGCCCCTACGTGGTGGCCAACATGCGCATCATGACCCGCATGGGCGCCGCCGCGCAGGCGCGCATCGAGCGCGAGGGTTCGTTCGTGAAGGGCCTGCACTCGATCGGCGAGCTCGACCCGAACCGCCGCTTCATCATGCACTTCCCGGAAGAGCTGTCGATCCAGAGCTACGGCTCGGGCTACGGCGGCAACGCGCTGCTGGGCAAGAAGTGCCATGCGCTGCGCATCGCCAGCTACCAGGCGCGCACCGAGGGCTGGCTGGCCGAGCACATGCTGATCGTCGGCATCGAGAACCCGCAGGGCGAAACGCACTACGTCGCCGCCGCGTTCCCGAGCGCCTGCGGCAAGACCAACCTGGCCATGCTGATCCCGCCGGAAGGCTACCGCCGCGCCGGCTGGAAGGTCTGGACCGTGGGCGACGACATCTGCTGGATGCACCCGGGCGCCGACGGCCGCCTGTACGCCATCAACCCCGAGGCCGGCTTCTTCGGCGTGGCCCCGGGCACCAGCGAGAAGACCAACGCCAACGCGATGGCCATGCTCGACCACGATGCCATCTTCACCAACACCGGCGTCACCGCCGACGGCCAGCCGTGGTGGGAAGGCATGACCTCGGGCACGCCCGCGAAGGACTCGCAGGGCCGCGACTACGACAAGGCCGTGGGCCCTGCCGCGCACCCGAATTCGCGCTTCACCGTGAGCGCGAAGCAGTGCCCCAGCTATACCGCCAAGGCCGAAGACCCGCAGGGCGTGCCGCTGAGCGCCATCATCTTCGGCGGCCGCCGCGCCTCGCTGGTGCCGCTGGTGCTCGAAGCCCGCGACTGGACCCACGGCGTGCTCGTGGGCGCCTCCATGGCTTCCGAAACCACCGCCGCCGCCACCGGCGCGGTCGGCGTGGTGCGCCGCGATTCCATGGCCATGAAGCCCTTCGCCGGCTACAACTTCGGCGACTACTTCGCGCACTGGCTGTCGTTCGACAAGCCCGGCGCGAAGCTGCCGAAGATCTTCCAGGTGAACTGGTTCCGCAAGGACGCCGACGGCAAGTTCATGTGGCCGGGTTTCGGCGACAACATGCGCGTGCTCGAGTGGATGCTCAAGCGCGTCACCGGCCAGGCCCACGCGGTCGAAACGCCGGTGGGCAACCTGCCGCTGCCGGCCGACCTCGACACCGAGGGCCTGGGCCTGGACGCCGCCACGCTCGAGCAGCTGCTCACGCTCGACCGCGCCGGCTGGAAGGCCGAGATGGAAAGCATCGGCGAGTACCTCGAGGAGTTCGGCGACCGCACGCCGGAAGTGCTCAAGGCCGAGCGCGCCCGCATCGCCGCCCAGCTCTGAAGGCCTTTTACTGCCACCACTTCGTGCTGCCATTGCCGGAAGGCCATGCCTTCCCGATGGCGAAGTACGCGCGGCTACACGAGCGCGTGGCGGCGATGGCGCCGGGCCTCGGCATCCGGCTTGAAGAGCCGCCCGCCGCCAGCGATGAAGACCTGCTGCGCGCGCACGAGCCCGGCTACGTGCGCGCCATGGCCGAAGGCACGGCCGACGCGGCGATGATGCGCCGCATCGGCTTCCCCTGGTCGGCGGCGATGGTGGAGCGTTCGCGGCGTTCGTCCGGCGGCACGATCATGGCGCTGCGCGCCGCGCTGGAAGGCGAGGGCGTGGCGGTGAACCTGGCCGGTGGCACCCACCACGCCGGGCCCGCGCGCGGCGGCGGCTATTGCGTGTTCAACGACGCCGCGGTGGCTGCCCGCCACGTGCAGGCGCACGGGCTGGCGCGCCGCGTGCTGGTGGTGGACCTGGACGTGCACCAGGGCAANNGGCCATTGCCCGCGCCGGCGCCGACGCCGTCGTGTACCTGGCCGGCGCCGACCCTTTCCAGGGCGACCGCCTGGGTTACCTGGCGCTGAGCAAACCCGGCCTGGCCGAGCGCGACCGCCAGGTGTTCGACGCCTGCCGCCGGCACGGCCTGCCGCTGGCGGTGTGCATGGCCGGCGGCTACGCCCCGGACGTCGGGGACATCGTGGACATCCACGAAGCCACCGTGCGCCAGGCCGCCGCGCACTGGCGCCGCGCCGCGGGTTCGCCGGCCGTCTAAACCCTGGGGCCTGCGCCGGCATCCCAGTGGGTATGCTGACCCTCGCCATGTCCGAGCCCGCCGCCAGCCTCGTCGCCGCCCCGCCGCCGCGCGAGGAGGACTACGCCCTGGTGCGCGCCGCCGGCGCCGGCGACACCGGCGCCTTCGAGCAGCTCTACCGCAAGCATTCGCGCCGCGTGTACGCCGTGCTGTGGAGGCTGTGCGGGCACGAGGCCCGCGCCGAGGACCTGCTGCAGGAAGCCTTCGTGCGCGCCTGGCAGGCGCTGCCGGGCTTCCGCTTCGAAAGCGCCTTGGGCACCTGGCTGCACCGGCTGGCGGTGAACACCGCGCTGATGGAGCTGCGCTCGCGCCGCGGCGGCGCCGCCCTGGAAACCGACGACGACGCGCTGGAAAGCCACGCCACGCCCGACAGCGCCGGCCACCGCACCGCGCTGGGCCTGGACCTCGAGCGCGCCGTGGCCACGCTGCCGCCGCGCGCCCGCGCCGTGCTCGTGCTGCACGACATCGAAGGCTGGAAACACGAGGAGATCGCCGCCGAGCTGGGCATGGCGGTCGGAAGCTCGAAGGCCCAACTGCATCGCGCGCGCCAGCTGCTCCGGGCGCGCCTGGGAGAAGACCATGGATGAGAACGAACTGCGCTGGCAGCTGCGCCAGCTGCCCCGGGAACTCGACCCGCCGCGCGACCTGTGGCCCGGCATCGCCGCGCGCCTGCAGGCGCCGGCCCCGCGCCGCCGGCGGCCCTGGCTGGGCCTGCTGGCGATGGCCGCCTGCCTGTGCGTGGCGGTAGGCGTCGCCTTTTACCTGCGCGGCCCCGTCGCCCCGGCGCCCGGCCTCGAGGCCGAGCTGGTGCAGCGCGAGGCCGAAGCGCTCACCCGCGAATACGAAGCCGCCCTGCGCGAGTTCGAAGGCGCGCCGCTGCCCGCGCCGCTGGCGCCCGCCCTGGCCCCCCTCGACGACAGCGCCGCGGAGATCCGCGAGGCCCTGTCCGAACAGCCCGGTTCCGCGCGCCTGCTCGACCAGCTCAAGCGCACCTATACCCGCCGCCTGGCCCTGACCCAGCGGGCGGTGGTCGGCTGAGGCCGCCAGCGTCCATATATAAGGAGAACCCCATGACCCCGCGCCCCCTTTTCCTGGTCGCCCTGCTGGCGTCCGCACCCGCCTTCGCCGGCACCCCCATCAATGAAACCCGACCGCTGCCCGCCGGCGGCGAGGTGAGCATCGAGAACCTCAAGGGCGAGGTCATCGTGCGCGCCTGGGACCGGCCGGAGGTGCGCATTACCGGCACCCTGGGCGAGGGCGTGGAAAAGCTCGAAATCGACGCCGACGGCGACGAGCTCGACATCAGGGTCAGGTATCCGAACACCGGCGGCTGGTTCGGCGGTGGCAGCCGTTCCGAACCCAGTACCCTGGAAATCAGCCTGCCGGCCACGGCCTCGGTGTCGGTGGACACGGTCAGCGCCGGGGTCGACGTGACCGGCGTGCGCGGCCCGCGGCTGGGCGTGGNNCGTGCGGGTGCGCGCGGCGCGGGTCGGCGAGGCCCGCTTCGACAACGTCAGCGGCTCGGTGGACGCCGAGGTCGAGAGCGACGACATCGGCGTGGACTCGGTCAGCGGCGACATCCGCGTGGCCGGGCGCCTGGGTGGCCGGGTGCGGATCGACACGGTTTCCGGCGACGCGGACCTTGAGCTGGGTCCGGTGGGTTCGCTCACCCTCAGCTCGGTCTCCGGCGACCTGGGCGTGGCCGCTGGCCTGGCGCCGGGGGGCAGCCTCCGTGCCGACTCGGTGAGCGGCGGTATCCGGGTGGCGTTGCCGGCTGATGCCTCGGCCCGGATCGAGGTCGAGACCTTCAGCGGGGGCATCAGCAGCCCGGTCGGGGAGGTCAAAACCGAAAAATACGGCCCCGGCAAGTCCCTCCAGGCACGGTTGGGGCAGGGCGACGGCCTGGTCAAGCTGGAGTCCTTCTCCGGCAACGTGAGGATCAGTGTCGGCGCCAAGTAATTGAAATAAAAGAATTAATCAAGCCCGGGGCGAGCGATCGCCCCGGGCTTTCCGCATACTGGGTCGCACTTTTGCCTATACGCCGCCTTAACCCAGTTTGCGGGCCGTAAAGATTGCGTTATGCTCCGGGAGCCAAGGCGTCCTTCAATGACGAAAGTCGCCTCTAGGCTTTATGTCCCGAACTCTAGAGTCACCATCACTCTGACGTTGGAGAGAGAGTAAATGTCTAATTTCAATCAGCTGTCCGGCGCGATCCGTTTCGCGCTCCTCGCCGGCGCCGCTTCCACCTTCGCGGCGGTTCCCGCCTTCGCGCAGGAGTCGGAAGACGACGCCGCTACCCTCGAGACCATCGAGGTCACTGGTTCGCGCCTGAAGCGCGCCGAGATCGAGGGTGCCGTTCCGGTCATCGTCATCGACCGCGCCCAGATCGACGCCTCGGGTGACGTTTCCGTCGCCGACGTGCTGCGCGACTCGACGTTCGCGTCGTTCGGTAACTTCAAGCCGCAGTCCGGTTCGTCGGCCCAGTCGCTGGCCACCATCGACCTGCGTGGCCTGGGTTCGGGCCGCACCCTGGTGCTGATCGACG
>DNNT01000221.1 GCA_003497545.1 Arenimonas sp.
GCGCGGCAAGATCCTGAACGTCGCCTCCGCGACCGCCGACAAGCTGCGCCAGAACATCGAACTGTCCGACCTGGCCCTGGCCCTGGGCGTCCAGCCCGGCAATCGGTTCAATATCGACGACCTGCGCTACGAGCGGATCGTCATCATGACCGACGCCGACGTGGACGGCGCCCATATCGCGGCCCTGCTGATCACCTTCTTCTACCGGTCGATGCCGGAGACCATCCGCCAGGGCCGGCTGTTCATGGCCCTGCCCCCGCTCTACCGGATCAGCGCCGGGCCGCTGAGCGAATACGCCCGCGACGACGCCCACCGCGACGAACTGCTGGCCACGGTGTTCAAGGGCAAGAAGGTCGAGATCGGCCGCTTCAAGGGCCTGGGCGAGATGAACCCCTCGCAGCTGCGCGAGTCCACCATCCATCCCGACACCCGCCGGCTGGTGCAGCTGACGGTGGACGACCCCGAGCAGACCCGCGCCCTGATGGACCTGCTGCTGGCCAAGAAACGGGCCGGCGATCGCAAGGCCTGGCTCGAGGCCAAGGGCGACCTGGCCTCGCTCGAGGTGTGAAGATCGAAGCCGGACGGCGTTCCGCTATAGTCCGGCGGCAAGGGGAATCTGCCGGGAGTCGTTCGTGGAACTGACCGCATTTCTGAATTTGATGGCGCAGAAGAACGCCTCGGACCTGTTCCTGAGCGCGGGCGCGCCGCCGAGCATCAAGATCGAGGGCCTCACCCGCCACATCGGCGAGAAGGCGCTGGGCGCGGAGGAAATCCGCAACATGGCCTACTCGATCATGAACGAGCGGCAGATGAAGGACTTCGAGGCGACCTGGGAAATGAACCTGGCCATCGCCCTCGGCGACTTGGGCCGGTTCCGCGTGAACGTGTACCGCCAGCGTGGCGAGATCGCCATGGCGGTGCGCTTCATCACCAACAAGATCCCGTCGATCGAAAGCCTGAACCTGCCGCAGGTCCTCAAGGACATCATCATGCTGCCGCGCGGGCTGGTGCTCGTGGTCGGCTCCACCGGCTCGGGCAAGTCCACCACCCTGGCCTCGATGATCGACTACCGCAACGAGAACCGCACCGGCCACATCCTCACCGTCGAGGAGCCGATCGAATACGTGCACACGCACAAGATGTCGGTGGTGGACCAGCGCGAGATCGGCCTGGACACGCAGAGCTACGCCAACGCGCTCAAGAACGCCATGCGCGAGGCGCCGGACGTGATCATGATCGGCGAGATCCGCGACCGCGAGACCATGCAGGCCGCCATCGCCTACGCCGAGACCGGCCACCTGTGCCTGGCCACCCTGCACGCCAACAACGCCAACCAGACCCTCGACCGCATCATCAACTTCTTCCCGGAAGCCGCCCGGCACCAGCTGCTGATCGACCTCTCGCTCAACCTCAAGGCGGTCATCGGCCAGCGCCTGCTCAAGGGCGTGAAGACCAAGCGCGTGCCGGCCATCGAGCTGCTGCTGTCCTCGGCCTATATCTCCGACCTGATCGAGAAGGGCGAGATCGCCACCATCCGCGAGGCCATGAAGCAGGGCAACGAACAGGGCATGCAGACCTTCGACCAAGCCCTTTACAAGCTCTACGCCGCCGGCGAGATCACCTACCAGGAAGCCCTGGAGAACGCCGACTCGCGCACCGACCTGTCGCTGAAGGTGCGCCTGGAAGGGCCCGCGCCCCAGGGCGGCGAGGCCGCCGGCCTGCGCCTGGAAGACCTGCAGGACATGCTGGTGGACCCCAGCCACAAGCACTGGCAGGGCTGATGCCGGGGCCGTCCCCGGCCAAAACTGTGACCTGCCGCTCGGAAATGTGACGCTCCGCGTCACATTCCTGCCCCGCGCCGCCCCCGCCTGCCCCTGAAAACCTGCCGCTCGTCGGCCGGACGGCCGGTGCGCACCCCGGATTGCGTGCGCGCCGGCCTTCACATACTGTGACGCAGTGCGCAATTTACGGCATTTGCCCGGTCATCACGGACCTGAACGCCCTGGTTGGCACGGATCATGCATTTGACTCCATGCCCGCTGTTTGCGTGCCCCTGGTCGGTGAGCCGGCCCGGAATGTCTACCCAACAATCCAGTCGATTCACCCTGCAAACAACACTTTAGGAAAACTGCTCATGAAGAACGTCCGTGCTTTCCGAGGCCTCGCCCTCACCGGCGTGGCGGCCCTCGGCCTGATCGCGATGACCCCGGCCGTGGCCGAGTCCGATTTCGACATCGGCGCCAACCCGTCGGTCGACGCGCGCGTTGACTTCGAAGTCATCATCCCGCGCTTCATCTCCTTCCAGGTCGGCAGCACCGGCACGACCGTCGACCTGGTGCAGTTCGACGTGGTCGACCCGACCACCGGCACCCCGGTGGCGCGCTCCAACGGCGGCGCCCTGACCGTCGACCTGCTCGGCAACATCGGCGACATCCAGATCGAAGCGGCCACCACCACGCTCGTGAACGGCGCCGGCGACTCCCTCGCCTGGGACGA
This sequence comes from Arenimonas sp., assembly GCA_003497545.1. GTDB lineage: Bacteria > Pseudomonadota > Gammaproteobacteria > Xanthomonadales > Xanthomonadaceae > Arenimonas. The sequence continues at coordinate 2,497 of DNNT01000221.1, forward strand.
AATCGACACGACCACCGCCGATGCCGGCTTCCCGGCCCCGACCCTGGCCGACGGCGCCATCGCCCCGGTGACCGTGTCCCCGGCGGGCCTGGGCCGCATCGTCGACCGCACCTCCACCTGGACCTACACCTACGCCAACTCGGCGCTGGTCGGTGCCGGTACCTACCAGGGTACCGTCACCTACACCGCTTCGGCTCCCTGAAAGCCGGAACGGCGGTGACCCCAAGGCGGCAGGCTGGTTCCCGGCCTGCCGCCCTGCATGGATCCCCCCGACGCCATGAGCCCTCGTCCTCGCCCGCTCCGCATCCTCGCACTGGCCACCCTGATGGTGGCGGCTGGCGCAGATGCCTATGTGGTCAACATCTCGCGCGGTGACGAAGCGGTCTACCTGCGCGTCGGCGACGGCAGCTTCAGCGGTGTCTACTCCAACGGCGGCACGCCACGGGCGGACCCCACGATTTCGAAGGTCAGCGTCACGGTTCCCCTCGCCAATGTCGGCGACGGCAATTCGCGCGCGATGACCGCAAACAGCCGCACCACCAGCGACTGGGACGGCTATCAGTTCTGCAATGCCGGCCAGCTCTACGTCGGCGGCTTCTACCGGCGCGACAACAGCGGCAACGCGAACGCGACGCTCACTTACGACGCCCCGGCGAACCTGGTCAACGAGAACGGCGACACGATCGCGATCTCCCAGATCCGCTGGACCTCATCGGGCAACGGCGACGGCGCCTACCAGCCGATCCCGGGCAACCGCAACTTCGCCGCCGGCGTCCAGACGCTCGCCAACGATTTCTATCGCAACACCTGGCGCGAGAGCTGCCTCAGCTTCCGCTACGAAAACGACAACGTCGTGCCGGGGGGAACCTACACCGCCCGCGTGACCTTCACGCTCACGGCCCCCTGATGCGCGCTGTCCACGCACTCCTGCTGCTGATGCTGCTTGCCTGGCCGCCGCATGCGCTCGCCCAGCAGGCGCAACGCATTGACGACAGCGCCAGCCAGGTGCTGGACGGCCTTGTCCGGATGAAGTGGAAGGAAGTGCGGCCCGGACCGGGCGCATCCAACGACCTGGTTGGGCAGACGACCGTCCTGGTGCGCCTGGACATGTCCCCCTTCCAAGGCCGCAGCGGCCGGATCTTCATGGTGCTGGAGAAGCAGTCCGGACCGGTGCGTGCCGCCTGGACCACCCGCGGCGCCTTGCTGCCGGGCGAAGTGCGCGACGGCGAACGCGCCCTGGTTTTTGCCGGCGCGGTGGCCTCCGAGCGTATCGAGGACACCCTCGTGCTCACCATCACGGCCAGCACCGACGTCTTTTCCCAGCCGGAGAAGCTTGTGTTCCACTTTGAATTCGAGGCGGGGGGCGCCTGATGCGCTTGCTGACATCGGCGCTGGTCTTGCTGGCGCTGGCGACCACGCAGGCCGGCGCACAGGGTTTCCAGGCGCAGGTATCGCCCCCGCGTTTCGAGTCTTCGGCGAAGCCGGGCTCGGTGTTCCGCGACGTTATCGAGGTTTCCAACCCGGGCCAGACGCCCATGCGACTCAAGGTGAGCACGGCCGACTGGGTCCTGGACGCCTCGGGCACCGCCCAGTTTTCCGCTCCCCTCGTGCCTGGCAGCTGCCGCCCGTGGACGGCCATCGAATCCACCCTCATCGAGGTCCCTGCCAACGCGCGCAAGCGTTTCCGCTTCGAGGTCCGCGTCCCTCCCGACGCCGCCGACGGTCAATGCCGGTTCGGCATCATGTTCGAAGGCGAGCCCACGCCGGTCGCGGGCATGCCCATGCCCGTTGCCGGCCGCATCGGCGTGATCGTGTACCTGGATATCGGCAAGGGCCAGGCCCAACTCAGGGTGGTGGGCAGTGGCATCGGCGTGGTCAACGGCGAGACCCTTCCCTACCTGAGGGTCGAAAACACCGGCAATGCCCACGGCCGCCTGGCCGGCCTGGTCGATGGCACGGATGCCAAGGGCAAGACTTGGACCTTCGGCCCGTCGACAGTCCCCATCCTGCCGGGCGCGACGCGCGACATCACGCTCATGCCGATGGTGACCGAGGGCGAAACCGCAGATTTCGCTTTCCCGGTGCGCATCAAGGGCCGCCTGGATTGGCGTGACCAGCGCCTTGACGTCGACGTCGTCGCGGGCCAATGAATCCGAAGGCGCGGCGCCGCGCGCAGCTGGCCATGGCTGTTTCCCTTTCCCTCGCCGCCGCGGGGGCCCAAGGGCGGCCGGCGCAGGATCCGACCGAACCGCAGGCGGAGGCCTGGCAGGACAACGTCATCTCCCCAGACGACCTCGAACCCCTGCCGCCTGACGAGACCGAGTCATTCGACGCATCGGGACTGCCGCGCTCTTTCCGTTTCGAACTGCTGGGCAGCCGAACCCAGCGCGCTGACGAAACCTTCAGCGAGCTGGGCCTGGCCGCGGGCGGTTTCCGCGAGACGGCGAACTACGGCACCTTTTCGCTCGATGCCACGCTCCAGCGCTCCGACCGCCGTGAAACCGAAAGCGGCAACGGCGGCGACTTCGGCGGCAAGCTCACGCTCTGGCAACGCGGCCTGCACGCGGGAGAGGGCTGGCTGGGCAGCAACGGCCTGGGCGTACTCAACACCCCTGCGCCGGAACTGCTGCGCCAGCAATATCGATTCTTCCTGCCAAGCGTTGCCTTCGCAGGCGCAAGCACCGACTGGGTGCGCGACCGCGGGGAGCTGGTCCTGCAGGGCTCACTGGGCCGCGCGGGCGTATTCGACGGTGCCCGCGTGGTCGGCTTCGACCTCGCTGATGGCAACGTCGGCAGCGCCTCGGCGCAGTGGCGCTGGAGCGACCGCTGGCGGGGTGCGGTCTCGCTCCTGGCCACCGATGGACAGGTCCTTCCCGATGAACAGGGAGGCACCTTCTTCCAGGACGTCGAGACCCGCGCCATGCATGCGGCGGCTGGCTGGGACGCAGGTGGCCGCTCGATCAACTTCAACCTGCAAGCCAGCGACGGTGATCTCGGCGGCGCCTGGGGCGGATGGCTCGACGGCCGCCTCGAGCGGGGCCGCTATATCCACAACTACGGCGTCTTCCGCCTTGAACCTGGCCTGGGCTGGGGCGCGCAGCCGATCAACAACGACAGCCAGGGCGCTTACTACCGCCTGGCCTACCGGCACGCCCGCTGGAACTGGAACGCCGGGGTCGACCGGATCGCCAGCGTCAGCGGGGACAGCTTCGACGGCTGGTACGGCACCGCCTACGCGCGCTACCAGGCCACCTCCACGGTCGGACTGGGTGGCAACGCAGCCCTGCGGCAGACCAATGGCGCGGACGCCCTCTCCGGCCAAGCCTTCGTGGACCGCCGCAACGCCTGGGGCCAGGCCCGCGCCCAGATCGAAGTGGCCCGGCGCAGCGGTGGCCGCGACGACGACAGTTGGCAACTCACGCTCGACCAGTCCCTGGCCCTGGGACAAGGCCGCCGTCTCACGCTCAGCGCGGGCTACGGCGAACTCGCCTACGACGGCGAGCCAGCCACCGGCACGGCCACCCTGGCTGCCTACGGCGGCTTCGACCTCACCGAACGCCTGACCCTCGACGGCACCGCACGCTGGACCGAAGGCAACGGCCCGGGGGCCTTCCGGGGCGCCGACCTCAACCTCAACCTGGCCTGGCGCGTGGCCAGCCGTTGGTGGCTCGTGGCGACCGTGTACGAAAATCGTGGCTCGCGACGCTCTCCCTTCGTGATCGACCCGCTTGCGACCGAGCAACCCTTCGTCAACCTGCCTCGCGACCGCACCGTCTTCCTGAGCCTGAGATACGAACGCCAGGCGGGCACCACCGCGGGCGTGCTGGGCGGCACGCCCGACAGCGCCTCCGGCGCCATCCAGGGCAGCGTGTTCCTGGACGAGAACGGTGACGGCATCCGCGCGGCGTCCGAAGAAGCCGCGGCCAACGTCACCGTGATCCTCGACGGCCGCTACTCGGTGCGAACCGACAGCCAGGGCAACTTCGAATTCCCGCGCGTGGCGGTGGGCGCGCACACCATCGAAGTCGTGCCCGACAACCTGCCCCTGCCCTGGTTCCTGGACGAACAGGGCGACCGCCGCGCGGTGGAAGTGCAGGTGCGCGAAGCGGCGCGCGTGGACATCGGCGCGAGGCGGCAGCGATGACACCGCAGGCCCCACACCCCAAGGGCATCCTGCTGCGCCTCGCCGGCCTGGTGGTCGCGGCCGCGCTGGCGGTGGGCCTGCAGGCCAGCGAAGGCAGCGCCGCCAATTCGCCGGCGCCGGCCGCGCGGCCGGCCACCGAGCCGGCGGCGACCGCACCATGCGACGCGCCGGCCGGAAGCGGCGCGGTGCTCAAGCACCCGGCGCTGCTTCCCGCGGCTCAGCCCAGCGCCGCGCGCAGCAGCGCTTCCAGCAACCCCTGCAACCTGCCGGCGCGTTCGCGGTCGTAGCGGCCCGCGGCTTCGTCCATGTAGGTGGACTGCGCCAGTTCGAGCTGGATCGCTTCCACGCCCGAGGAAGGCTGGCCGTAGTGGCGCGTGATGTAACCGCCCTTGAAGCGGCCGTTGCACACGTGGGTGTAATCGCCCTGCCCCGCCAGCACCGCCTCCAGCCGCGCCTGCGTGGCGGGCGAACAGCTGGCGCCGCCCGCGGTGCCCAGGTTGAGGTCGGGCAGCCGGCCTTCGAACAGGAAGGGCACCACGCTGCGGATCGAATGCCCTTCCCACAGCACCGCGCGGCCATGCGCCTGCTTCAGGCGCGCCAGTTCGCCGGCCAGCGCGTCGTGGTACGGACGCCAGTAGCGCTGCACGCGCGCGGCCACTTCCTCAGGCCCCGGGGCCTGGCCCTCGAGGTACACCGGGTCGCCGCTGAAGCGCACCGCCGGGCACAGGCCGGTGGTGTTCTGGCCGGGGTACAGCGACACGTCGTCGGGCGGGCGGTTGAGGTCCACCACGTAGCGCGAGTACTGCGGCACCAGCACCGAGGCGCCCAAACCACGGGCGAAGTCGTAGAGGCGGCTGACGAACCAGTCGGTGTCGGGCACGCCGCGGGCGGCGTCGGTGACGCGCGCGGCGATCTCCTCGGGCAGCGCGATGCCGTCGTGCGGCAGGCTGATGAGCAGCGGCAGCGAGCCGCGGTGCAGCGTGAAGACGTCGTCCATGGCCCGAGTCTAGCCGGCGAAGCGGGCCGGCGCGTAAGGCGCCGNNGCCCGGTGACCAGGTCGGCCAGCAGGCGGCCGCTGCCGGCGCTCATGCCCATGCCCATCATGCCGTGGCCGGTGGCCAGGAACAGGTTGGTGAACCCCGGCGCGCGGCCCAGCAGCGGCAGGTCGTCCCAGGTCATCGGGCGCCAGCCGCACCATTCCTCGCGCTTGGCGGGGCCCACGGGTTCGAGCAGGTATTCGGCGGCGCCGCGTTCGAGCGCATCGAGCCGCGCGCGGTTGAGGCTGTCGTCGTAGCCACTGAATTCCATGGTGCTGCCCAGCCGGTAGCCGTCGCCCCAGGTGGTGACGCAGACGCTGCGCTCCTTGAGCACCAGCGGCCGGCGCGGTGGCGCGGCCGGGCGGTCGTAGGTGATCGAATACCCCTTGCCCGGCTGGATGGGGATCTGCAGCCGCAGCATCTGGGCGAACTCGGTCGACCAGGCCCCCAGCGCCATCACCACGCGCGCGCCGGTGCGGCGGCCTTCGCTGGTGTGCACGACCTCGATGCCGTTGCGACCACGCTCGAGGCCGGTGACGCGCACGCCCTCCTCGATCACGCCACCGTCGGCGCGCACGATGCGGGCCAGCTCGGTGGTGTAGCGGTCGGGTCGCAGCTGCGCATCGCCGGGGAAAAACACCGAGCCGGCCATGCCCGGCCGCAGCGCCGGTTCGTCGGCGGCCAGCGCGGCGCCGTCGAGCACGCGGGCGGGGATGCCGAGCTCTTCGAGCAGGGGCAGGTCGCGGCGCTGTTTTTCCAGCGCGCGTTCGGTGCGGAAGACGTAGTGCAAGCCGCCGGCCTCGAAGCCGCAGTCCAGGTCCTGGCCGTAGACGAGGTCCTCGACCAGCGCCCGCGAATACTTCAGCAGCGCGCCCTTGGCCAGGCCGCTTTCGCGCCAGTCGCGGCGGTTGCAGCGGCCGGCGACCTTCGCCAGCCAGCGCATCAGCGCCGGGTCCCAGCGCGGCTTCACGTACAGCGGCGCCGAGGGGCTGAGCATCCAGCGCAGCGCCTGCCCCACCATGCCCGGCGCCGCCAGCGGCGCGGCGTGGCTGGGCGTGAGCGTGCCGCAGTTGCCCCAGGACGTGGCGGCGCCGACGCGCCCGGCTTCGAGCACGCGCACCGAACGTCCCTCGGCCAGCAGGTAATGGGCACAGGCCAGGCCGATCACGCCGCCGCCGAGGACCAGCACATCCGCATCTTGGCTCATGGCGCGATTCTACCCGGCGGCCGCGCCGGCGGCGTGGTTCAGCGCCGCATCGGCGGCCGCTGGGCGTAGGTGGCCGCGCGCCACAGCCATTCGGCCGGGCCGAAGCGGAAACGCGCCATCCACCATTGGCTCAGCGCCACCTGCAGGCCGAAGAAGGCCAGCACCAGCAGCGGCTGCCAGGCACGCGGCAGCTGGCCGAACCAGCCCAGGCCGTAGCCGAAGAAGAGCGTGGTCATCACCAGCGACTGCAGCAGGTAGTTGGTGAGCGCCATGCGCCCGGCCGGGGCCAGCGCGTTCAGCCCGCCGGCGACGGCGGGACACTGCAGCCCGCGCAACACCCAGCCCAGGTAGCCCAGGGCCATCACCGCGCCGCCCAGCATCTGCAGCACCTGGGCCGTGGAGGCCCGCAGGTCCAGGCGCCCGAAGTCCAGCGTCGGCTCGAGCCAGAACGACACCCCCACCATGGCCAGGCCCACCGGCAGCGCCCCCCAGCGCAGCCGCCAGTGCAGGCGTTCGAATTCGCCGGGACGCGCGATGGCGCCGCTGCGCGCGAACCAGGCGCCCACCAGGAACAGGCCCAGGATGAAGGCGCCATAGATGAGGATGAAGCCGATCATGCTGGTGAAGTCGTGCAGGCGCTGCACGGTGGCCTCGGCGAAGCTGCCGCTGCCGTAGGCCTGGCGCTGCGAGTCGATTTCCGCCGCCATTTGCACCGCCTGCCGGGCCATGGCCTCGTCGAAGCCGGCGCGGGCCGCTTCCGGCATGGCCTGCATGGCGCTGCCGAGCAGGCCGAGCGACAGCGTCAGCACGGCCGGCACCAGCATCAGCGCGATGCCCCACTTCGGCAGCCGCGACTGCGGCGTGCGCCGGAAGAACAGCAGCAGCAGGAAACCCATCAGCGCGTAGGTGACCAGGATGTCGCCCGACCACACCAGCAGCGCGTGCGCCAGGCCGATGGCCAGCAGCGCCAGCACGCGGCGCAGGTACAGGCCGAAAAACGGCCGCTGCGCCGCCTCGGCGCGCATCAGCATGACGGCGAAGCCCATGCCGAACAGCATCGAGAAAAGCGGGTAGAACTTGCCCTGCACCAGCAGGTAGATGGCGCCGTCCACCCAGCGGTCGGCGCCGGTGAGCTGCGGGTCGAGGCCTGTCATCGAGGCCATCAGCGGCCCCGCCATGCCCTCGATGTTCATCAGCAGGATGCCCAGCAGGGCGAAGCCCCGGACGACGTCCAGGGCCTGGATGCGATCGGCGCCGGTGACCGGCGCCAGCGAAGCGGATTCGTTCATGGCCCGGGGCCTCCCCGCCCCGGCGCCACTTTACCTAATTCAGTGCTGCACGCCGCCGTCGCCGTGCACGTGGCCGTGCTCGATCTCGACCGGCTCGGCCGCGCGCACGCCCACCACTTCCACCTGGAACTGCAGGGTCTTGCCGGCCATCGGGTGGTTCAGGTCCACGTCCACCACGGTGGCGCCGACCTTGACCACGGTGACCGCGCGCGGGCCCATCGAGGTGTTGATGATGACCTGCTGGCCGGGCTTGAGGCGGGTTTCGCGGATGTGCTTCTTGGGAACGCGCTGCACGAAGCCGTCGCGGCGCTCGCCGTAGGCCTCTTCCGGGCCGACCGTCACTTCGAAGCTGTCGCCCTCGGCCTTGTCCATCAGCGCGGCCTCGAGGCCCGGGATGATGTTGCCGTGGCCGACCAGGATGGCCAGCGGCTCGCGGTCCTTCGAGGTCTCGATGGCCGGCTGGCCCGGCTCGGAGACGGTGTAGTGGAAACGGACGACGTGGTTCTTCTCGATCTTCATGGGGATTCCGTGGAGGGGCCGGTGACGCGACCGGCGGGATGGGGCACACTCGGCCCGTGACAGCGAGCGCGCATTATCCCGGCCACCTCCGCCCGGCGCCAGTTCCCCGGGCCAGGACCGTCCTTCCCCTGCTGCTGGCGCTGCTGGCCGCCTGTTCCTCCAGCCCCGAACGCCCCGCCGCCACGGCCGCCGCGCCGCGCGCGGTGCAGGTGGTGGACGTGGCCCCCGACGACCCGCTGCGCGCCAACGACGTGCTGATGCGCGCACTCGGCCTGGTCGGCACGCCCTACCGCTGGGGCGGCAACACGCCCGACGGCGGCTTCGACTGCAGCGGACTGGTGGGGTACGTCTTCCTGGACGCGGCCAAGGTCTACCTGCCGCGCACCACCCGCGAGATCGCGAGAGTGGAAGCCCGCACGCCGCCGCGCGACCGCCTGGCGCCGGGCGACCTGGTGCTGTTCGGCGACCGCGGCGCGATCTTCCACGTCGGCATCTACGTCGGC
>DNNT01000207.1 GCA_003497545.1 Arenimonas sp.
CGCCGCACGAGCCGGTGCTCGACGGCAGCGCCTGCACGGCCGAAGACTTCCTGGCCCTGTTCGAATCGCAGCTGGTCTCGCGCCACCTCGACCTGATGGCGCGCGTGCTGCGCGTGCAGCAGAAGGTGTTCTACACCATCGGCTCGAGCGGCCACGAGGGCAATGCCATGGTGGCGCGGCTGACGCGCCACACCGACCCGGCCTTCCTGCATTACCGCTCGGGCGGCTTCATGGCCGAGCGCTTCCGCAAGCTGCCGGGTATGGACCCGGTGATGGATTCCGCGCTCAGCTTCGCCGCCAGCAAGGACGACCCGGCCAGCGGCGGCCGCCACAAGGTCTGGGGCAGCAAGCCGCTGTGGGTACTGCCGCAGACGTCGACCATCGCCTCGCACCTGCCCAAGGCCCTGGGCACCGCTATCGCCATCGAGCAGGCGCGCCGCATCGGCCACGAGCTGCCGATCCCGCAGGATTCGATCGCCATCTGCAGCTTCGGCGACGCCTCGAGCAACCACGCCACCGCCCAGACCGCCTTCAACACCGCGCAGTGGACGGCCTACCAGAAGCTGCCGGCGCCGGTGCTGTTCGTCTGCGAGGACAACGGCATCGGCATTTCGGTGAAGACCCCGGGCGGCTGGATCGGCAACGCCTTCCGCCACCGCGACGGGCTGGACTACTTCTACGCAGACGGCCTCGACCTGGCCGAGGGCTACGGCCAGGTGCAGGCCGCGGTGGAACACTGCCGACGCACGCGCCGCCCGACCTTCCTGCACCTCAAGACCACCCGCATCATGGGCCACGCGGGCACCGACTTCGAGATCGAGTGGCGCAGCTTCGAGGAGCTGATGGCGGTGGAGGCCACCGACCCGCTGCTGCGTTCGGCCGAGATCGCTCTGGTGTCGGGCCTGATGTCCAGGGACGAGCTGCTGGCGAAGTACGAGGCCATGCGCGCGCGCTGCTTCGCCGCGGCGGAAGAAGCCGACCGCCGACCGAAGCTGACCGACCTGGCCGAGGTGATGGCGCCGCTGGCGCCGTACACGCCCGACAAGGTGGCCGCCGAGGCCAGCCGCAGCGATTACGCCGACAAGCGCCTGGCCGTGTTCGGCGGCGAGGCGAAGTTGCCGGAGAACCAGCCGCCGAAGCACCTGGCCATCCAGATCAACCAGGCCCTGCACGACCTGTTCTGCAAGTACCCGGAAACGCTGCTGTTCGGCGAGGACGTGGCGCAGAAGGGCGGCGTGTACACGGTCACCAAGGGCCTGCACAAGGCGTTCAAGAACGCCCGCGTGTTCAACACCCTGCTCGACGAGACCATGATCCTGGGCCTGGCCCAGGGCTACGCGAACATGGGCATGCTGCCGATGCCAGAGATCCAGTACCTGGCGTATTTCCACAACGCCTGCGACCAGATCCGCGGCGAGGCCTGCAGCCTGCAGTTCTTCTCCAACGGCCAGTACCGCAACCCGATGGTGATGCGCGTGGCCTCGCTGGGTTACCAGCGCGGTTTCGGCGGCCACTTCCACAACGACAACTCGATCACCGCGCTGCGCGACATCCCCGGCCTGGTGGTCGGCTGCCCCAGCCGCGGCGACGACGCCGCCACCATGCTGCGCACGATGATGGCCATGGCGAAGGTGGACGGCCGCGTCTGTGCCTACCTCGAGCCGATCGCGCTGTACATGACCAAGGACCTGTTCGAGCCGGGCGACGGCCAATGGCTGACCAGCTACCCGCCGGTCGACCAGGCCATGGTGCCGGGCGAGGAGCGCGTCTACGCGCCCGAAGCGCGCGACCTGGTCATCTTCACCTTCGGCAACGGCGTGCCCATGAGCCTGCGCGCGGCGCGGCGCATCGAGGCCGCGAAGGGCTGGAAGGTGCGCGTGGTGGACCTGCGCTGGCTGCAGCCGCTCAACGGCGAGGCCATCGGCCGCCATGCCGGCGAATGCGAGCGCATCCTGGTGGTGGACGAAGGCCGTCGTTCCGCCGGCGTGGGCGAGGGCGTGATCACCGCGGTGGTCGAGGCCGGACACGGCGCCAAGCCGCTGCGCCGGGTCGTGGGCGAGGACACCTACACGCCGCTCGCCGGCGCCGCCTTCCTGGTCATTCCCAGCGACGACGACATCGTGGCCATGGCCGAGCGCCTGGCCTGATATCGTTCTGCTGGACATGAGCCCGTCCCGGCCACAGACGATCCTCTTCGCCGACGTCAGCGGCAGCACCAGGCTGTTCGAGACCAAGGGCGACGTCGAGGCGCGCCGGCTGATCGCATTGGTGCTGGGCGCGCTGACCCAGGTCTGCCAGCAGCACGGCGGCCGGGTCATCAAGACCATCGGCGACGAGATCATGTGCACCTTCCCGGCCGCCCTCAACGGCGTGCTGGCGGCCTGCGACATGCAGCGGCGGATGGCCCGCGACATCGATTTCGTGCGCGACAGCCTGGCGGTGCGCATCGGCCTGCACCACGGCGACGCGCTCGAGGAGGCCGACGGCGACGTCTACGGCGACGCGGTGAACACCGCCGCGCGCATGGCGTCGCTGGCCAAGCGCGAACAGGTGGTGACCACGGCCGCCACCTACGACAGCCTGTCCGGCCGCGCCCCCGAGGCGCGCAGCCTGGGCAAGGCGCGGGTCAGCGGCAAGCTGCTGCCGATCGCCATCGTCGACCTGGTCTGGCAGGAGGACACCTCCGGCATGACCATGGTGCAGAGTTCGGTGCGCGCCGCCGCCGAGGACGGCGAGGGCGCCGCGGTGCTGCGGCTGCGCCACCGCGGCCGGGTGATCGAGCTGGGTCCGCAGTCGGAGCCGTTCTCGATGGGCCGCGAACCGGGCAACGGCCTGCAGGTGGAGGCGGACTGGGTCAGCCGCACGCACGCCATGGTCGAATACAAGCGCGGCCACTTCACGCTCTCGGACCGCTCGACCAATGGCACCTACGTGCGCATCGGCGAGGACGATGAGCTCAAGCTGCACCGCGACGAACTGCACCTGCGAAAGTCTGGCGTCATCAGCCTGGGGCAGGGCATCGCCGTGAACACCGGCGATGCCATCCAGTTCGAACTGGGCTGAAGCGCGCGGCCGGGCTCAGTCCTCGGCCTGGACCTCGATGCCGCCCAGCGCGTCCTCGTCGATTTCCACTTCTTCCACCGGCGCCGGGGCCGGGGCCGAGGGCTTGGCGCGGTAGCCGAACACGCCGGCGAGCAGCTTCTCGCTGCCGGCATAGGCGTCGTTCGAAGTCTCGACGAACTGGCTGGCGCCGAGTTCGGCCAGCACTTCGTACAGGGCCGCGTCCTCGTGCAGCTTCAGCATGGCCGTGGCCACCGCTTCGCGCACGTCGCTGGGCACGGTGCCTGCGGCGCTGAGCGTACGGCCGGTGAACTCACGCGATTCCGACACCACCACCAGGTTCGGATAGAGCTGTGCGATGTAGTTGGGCACCATCGCCGCCTCGGTTTCCTGCGAGAAGATCATCTCCACGCCGTCGCGCCAGTTCGAGGCCACCGACTTGATCTCGGGCTGGGCGATCGGGTTGCGGTAGATCTCGCCGAGCAGCAGGTAGCCCATGCTGGGCGCCGGCATGCTCACCACGCGGTNNCCGGCGATGGCCGCGTCGGCCAGCAGCGAGTAGCGGGTGGGCTCGGCCACGCGCACCAGCGGCGTGAAGCCCAGGCGGTCGATGCGGTAGCTGGTGAAGTGCGCTTCCTCGAAGGCGAAGTCCACCTTCATGCCCGCGCGCAGGTCGCGCCAGTACACGTGGTAGTTCGCCGCGGTCTTGAGCTTGAAGGTGTGGCCGGTGCTGGCCGAGAGGTAGTCGAGCAGCGGTTTGTAGACCAGCTGCGCCTGCGCGGGCGGGTAGTTCGGTTCCACCGCGAGGGTGTAGTCGGCCGCCAGCGACGGCGCCGAGACGAAAGCAAGTACTAAGGCCGCAAGGCCACGGATACGCTTCATGTTGGACTCCTCCCTTGCGGCCCGATATAGCAGATAGGGCGGGGGGACGCCAATCGTGACGCGGGTCTCAGGCGGGGCGGCGCAGGCCTTCACGCAGCGGCAGCGGCCGGCAGGGGAGGCCTCCGGCGGCCAGTTCCGCGGTGNNCAAACCACTGTCCCGGCGGCCTGTCCGGCGGCGTCCACCGCCAGCCCGGCCTGCAGGCCTTCGCCGGCCAGGCGCACCAGGCCGCGCTTGGCCTGCCCCAGGTAATGGGTGCGCGCGACGATTTCCTGGCCCGGGTAGCAGCCCTTCTTCAGGCTGAAGGCGGCGAGGCGTTCGAGCGAGAGCATCTGCGGGGTCCAGGCCTCGCGCTGGCCTTCCGGCAGGCGCGGCAGGCCGTGTGCCAGGTCGGCGGCAACCCAGGCCGCCTCCACGGCGGCGTCCGGCGCCGACAGCGACGGGTGCCCGGCCGGCAGCAGCCAGAGGCCGCGCGGGCCGCCTTCGCCGCCCATGTCCAGCGCCAGGCCTTCGTCGCCGCCGTCCAGCACGGCATCGACCGCGGGGAAGAGGGGCGAGGGGCCGGCCGCGACCACCCAAGGCAGCGGCTGCAGCAACACCTTGCTCCGGAACACGAAGCGTTTCAGTCGTGCCGCCATTTCTTCCGCCGTGAAATCCGGCAGCACCAGGACGAAGCGCGCGGCGTCCAGCCTTACCAGCGCGAACAGCGCGATCACGCGGCCCTTGGGCGTCAGCAGGCCGTTCCAGTGCCAATGGCCGGGCGCCAGCGCGGCCACGTCGTTCATCGCCTGCGCCTGCAGGAAACCCGCGGCATCGGGGCCCGAGACCTCGAGCACGCCGTGGCCGGGCAGGGGAACGCAGGCGTTCGCGGCAAGGTTTGGCTTGAACGACATGGGTGCGGGACTTAACATTGGCGAATGGCGACCGAGCCGCGAATCATAGGCGAAACAGCCGCATCCCCCGAGCCCCTGCCTGGCCAGCCGACCCCGGCCGCGCCGGGCGTGGCGCCACCGGCGGAGGTCGGGGGCCGCGACGGCCCCGAACCCACCCGCTACGGCGACTGGGAAAAGAACGGCCGCTGCATCGACTTCTGACGCGACGCCCACATCGCGCCTCCCATACTTCCCACCTCACCCATACGAGCGCAGCCCATGGCGACGCAAGAACGACCCCTGTCACCGCACCTGCAGGTCTACCGCCCGCAGATCACCAGCGTGATGTCCATCCTGCACCGCGCCACCGGCGTGGCCCTCGCCGTGGGCGCCCTGGTGCTCGCCGGCTGGCTGGTGGCCGCCGCGTCCAGCCCGGCCGCCTTCGAATCGCTGCGCGCCATCCTGGCGTCGGTGCCGGGCCAGGTGCTGCTGTTCGCCTTCTCGGCCTGCCTGGTCTACCACTTCCTCAACGGCATCCGGCACCTGGCCTGGGACGCCGGCCACGGCTACGACATCCCCAAGGTCTACGCCAGCGGCTACGCCGTGATCGCGCTGGCCATCGTGCTGACCGCGGTGCTCTGGTACTTCGGCTTCACGGCGGGAGGTGCGGCATGAGCCTGCGCAACCCGCTCGCGCGCGCCAAGGGCCTGGGTTCGGCCAAGGACGGCACCAGCCACTGGTGGCACCAGCGCCTGACCGCCATCGCCCTGATGCTGCTGACCCCGTGGTTCGTGATCCTGATGGTCGGGCTGGTCGGCGACGACCAGGCCACCGTGCGCGCCACCCTGGCCCAGCCGCTCACCGCGATCCTGCTGACGGCCTTCGTGCTGNNGGCTGTTCTGGCACGCCCGCCTGGGCCTGCAGGTGGTGATCGAGGACTACGTGCACGGCGGCGCCGAACTGGTGCTGCAGGTGGCGGTGAAGTTCGCCTACGCCATCGCCGCCATCGCCTCCCTGCTGGCCATCGGCCGCATCGTATTCACAGCCTGAGAACGCCATGACGTCCGCCTACAAGATCCACGAGCACACCTACGACATGGTCGTCGTCGGCGCCGGTGGCGCCGGCCTGCGCGCCACCTTCGGCCTGGCCCAGAAGGGCCTGAAGACCGCCTGCATCAGCAAGGTCTTCCCGACCCGTTCGCACACCGTGGCGGCGCAGGGCGGCATCTCGGCCGCGCTGGGCAACATGGGCGAGGACGACTGGCGCTTCCACTTCTACGACACGATCAAGGGCTCCGACTGGCTGGG
>DNNT01000167.1:0-182 GCA_003497545.1 Arenimonas sp.
AGGCGGTGATCAGCCAGGTCCACACGAACACCGGCATCTTCAGCAGGTCAACGCCCGGGGCGCGCATGTTGAGCACGGTGGCGATGATGTTGATCGCGCCCATGATCGAGCTGATGCCCATCAGGTGGATGGCGAAGATGGTGAAGGCCGTGCTGTTGCCGCCCTGCAGCGACAGCGGCGGG
>DNNT01000167.1:239-3570 GCA_003497545.1 Arenimonas sp.
AAGCCCACGAAGGCCGGCATGATGGCACCGAACACCATGATCAGGCCGTGCATGGTGGTCATCTGGTTGAAGAATTCCGGCTCGACCAGCTGCAGGCCGGGCTGGAACAGTTCGGCGCGGATCACCAGCGCCATCGAGCCGCCGACGAAGAACATCACCAGCGAGAACACCAGGTACAGGGTACCGATGTCCTTGTGGTTGGTGGAGTAGAACCAGCGCTGGAAGAAGCTCTGCTTGTGCTCGCCGTGGTGGTCGGCGTGGGCAGCGTCAGTGTGTGCCATGGTCTTGTGCCTCTCTCGGGTTCTTCTCAGCCCTCGCCGCCCGCGGCGGCGGGGGCGGTGGCGGCGATGCGGGCGGCCTCGGCCAGGTCACCGGCCTTCTGGGCGGTAAGCCAGGCTTCGTACTCGGCGCGCGGGACGGCCTTGACGACGATCGGCATGAAGCCGTGGTCCTTGCCGCACAGTTCGGCGCAGACGCCGCGGTAGGTGCCCGGCTGCTTGATTTCCGTCCAGGCCTCGTTGATCAGGCCCGGGATGGCGTCCTGCTTCCAGCCCAGCGCCGGCACCCACCAGGCGTGGATGACGTCGTCGGCGGTGATGACGAAGCGGATCTTGGTGTCGGTGGGCAGCACCAGCACGTTGTCGACGTCGCGCAGGTAGTGCGGCGCCTCTTCGGCGCTCGGCTTCTCGCCGCTCTGGCGGATGCGGTCGGATTCGCGGTCGAGGCGGGAGATGAAGTTCACGTCCTCGCCGACGATCTCGTAGCGCCACATCCACTGGTAGCCGGTGATCTTCACCGTCATCTCGTGGCCCTTTGCGTCGTACTGCTCGATCACCTTGGTGGTGGCCGGCACGGCCATCACGACCAGGATGAGGATGGGGATCGCCGTCCAGATGATCTCGAGCTTGGTGCTGTGGGTGAACTCCACGTCCGGCTTGGCGCCCTTGGACTTGCGGAACTTCACCATGGCCACGGCCATCGCGCCGAAGACCACCAGGCCGATCACGACGCAGATCCACAGCATCAGCATGTGCATGTCGTAGGCGTTTTCCGCGGTGCGGGTGACGCCCTCGGGCATGTTCAGCTGCCAGCGGACCGGCTCGCTGTCGGCCCAGGCCGTGGCGCTGGCCGTGGCGGCCGCGAGGCCGGCGGCGACCCTGGCGGCAATGGCGCTTGCATTCATCGCTTTCATCCGAACTTACCCCAACGTGTGGTCTTGGTCCCGGCCCCGGCCCGAGGCCGATGCCAGCAGTGTCTTCAAGCGGGCCGCGAGGTCGCGGCGTTCCTCGTGCGAGAGGAAGGCCCCGACTTCAACCTGCCGGCCTTGCGAGCCGAGCAGCACCCGTTCCCTTCCCTCGCCGCCCGCCACCGAAACGCGCACCCAATAGGGATGCGCCTCGAAGGCGGGCTGGGCCTGGGCCGAGCGGCGTACTTCGATGTGCCGCTCGTCGAGCGCGATCACCTCGAAACGCTCGCCCTGGCGCCACACCCATCGCAGCACGAACGCGATGAAAGCCGCGTCCAGCACCGCGAAGGCCGGAGCCAGGACATTGCCCTGGCTCCAGGCGACCCCGGCCACTCCGAAGGCGGCCAGCGACAGGACGAGGAACAGTCGGGTGAACTGCCTCGCCGTCAGGGCGCGCCTTGGCCGGAGCACCAATTGGGCTCCGGGACCTGGCGGCGCCGAAACGACGAGCTCGATCACGCGGACGCTCCGCGACCCGGTTACGGGAGAACTGCGAGATTCTAGCGACCCCCGCGAGGGGGGGGCAAGCCGATACCCCCCCGGGGAATGCGGGAAACGTGAAGGGCGACGGCTTTCGCGCCCCCCGCCCGGGGCTTAGAATCCGCGTTCTCGCGCGCCCCGCGCCGACCCTCGTGGACCCCCGTGAAGCCGATCCTCAGCCCTGAACTGCCCGGTGCGCCGTCGGAACTGCGCGCCCGGGTGACCGCTGCCTTCCACCGCGACGAGGCCGAGCACCTGGCCGAACTGCTCGACCAGGCCCGCCTGCCGGCCGACGAGCAGGCCAAGGTCCAGGCCACCGCCGTGGCCCTGGTGGGCCGCACCCGCATCCGCGCCGCGGACCCGGGCATGGTCGAGGCCTTCATGCGCCAGTACGACCTGTCCAGCGAGGAAGGCGTGCTGCTGATGTGCGTGGCCGAGGCCCTGCTGCGCATCCCCGACCGCGCCACCGCCGACAAGCTGATCCGCGACAAGCTCGGCGACGCCGACTGGGACCGCCACATGGGCCAGTCCAGCTCGGTGCTGGTGAACGCCTCCACCTGGGGCCTGATGCTCACCGGCCGCATGGTCAACCTGGCCGAAGAAACCCGCCGCAACGCCATCGGCGCCTTCCGCCGCTTGGTGGGCCGCGCCGGCGAGCCCGCCATCCGCCTCGCCGTGCGCCAGGCGATGCGCATCATGGGCCACCAGTTCGTCATGGGCCGCACGATTGCCGAAGCGCTGGAGCGCAGCCGCAAGGGCGAGCAGGCCAAGTACCTGTATTCGTTCGACATGCTGGGCGAGGCCGCGTTCACCCAGGCCGACGCCGACCGCTATTTCCGCGCCTACCGCGACGCCATCGAAGCCATCGGCGCCGGCGGCCCCTACCCCGACGTGCTGGCCGCGCCCTCCATCTCGGTGAAGCTCTCGGCCCTGCACCCGCGCTACGAGCTCGCCAAGCGCGCCCGCGTGCAGGCCGAACTGACCCCGCGCGTGCTGGAGTTGGCGCAGCTGGCCAAGGCCAAGGGCATCGGCTTCACCATCGACGCCGAGGAATCCGAGCGCCTGGAGCTGAGCCTGGACGTGATCGTCGGCGCCTTCGCCGACCCGTCGCTGGACGGCTGGGAAGGCTACGGCCTGGCCGTGCAGGCCTACCAGAAGCGCGCGCCCTTCGTCATCGACTACCTGGCCGACGCCGCCCGCAAGGCCGGCCGTCGCATGCCCATGCGCCTGGTGAAGGGCGCCTACTGGGACAGCGAGGTCAAGAAGGCGCAGGCGGAAGGCTATGCCGGCTACCCGGTATTCACCCGCAAGGCCAACACCGACGTGAGCTACCTGGCCTGCGCGCGCCGCATGCTGGCGGCCAGCGACGCCATCTACCCGATGTTCGCCACCCACAACGCCCAGACCATCGCAGCCATCCACCACTTCGCCAAGGGCCAGCGCTTCGAATACCAGAAGCTGCACGGCATGGGCGACGACCTGTACGCCGAAGTGATCCCGGCCGACCGCCTGGGCGTGCCCTGCCGCGTGTACGCGCCGGTGGGTTCGCACGAAGACCTGCTGCCCTACCTGGTGCGCCGCCTGCTCGAGAACGGCGCCAACTCC
>DNNT01000012.1 GCA_003497545.1 Arenimonas sp.
CGCGCGCGAGCGCGAGGGTTTCCTCTACCAGGCCGTCTTCAACTGACCGGCGGCCGCCAGCGCATCAGCAGGTGGGTGTCGGTGCTGCCCACCTCTTCCGCCTCGAAGCCCAGGCGCGCGTAGAGCCGCTGCGCGGCCTGGTTCCAGCGCAGCACGTGCAGCCACAGGCCGCGGCCCTGCGCCGCGGCCGAGCCTTGCGATGAGGCCAGCAGCGCGCCGCCGATACCCTGCCCGCGCCAGCCGGCCAGCAGGCTGATGTCCACCACCAGGTCCTCGCGCTCGGCACGCCACAGGTAATAGCGGCCCACGAGCGCGTCGCCTTGCACGACCACCAGGAAGTCGGCACCGCCGTAGTGCGACAGGTAGTGCTGGTGCTGGAGGGCGAACTGCTGGGCCAGGAAGGCCTGCCGCGCTGCTTCGGGCCAGGGCATCGCGGCGAGTTCGTCGGCCCGGGTGTCGGCGTAGAGCCGCATCAGGGCCGGCAGGTCGGCATCGACGGCGTGCCTCAGGGCCAGGCCCCGCGCAGCCAGCACGGCGGGTGGCTCCGGGCGGGAGCGCCCGGCCGGGAACGGCATCAGGCCGGCCAAGCCGGCCTCAGGGGAAGGACGGATAGACGCCCTGCAGCGCGATGCAGAAGTTCAAGCCCAGGTAGGGCTGCTGGTTCTGGTGCGGCTGGCCGCCACCGGCGCTGGGCTGCAGCATCGAGGCCGCGAAGGTCGTGTTCGGCGACGTGCCTGGCAGGAAATTGGTGGCGCTGGCATTGGAGGACACCGACAACGCGTTGCCCGGCGAGGGCGAGTGCGCGCGCTTGGTGGTGTCGTTCTGGGCGTAAAGCACGAAACCGTGGTTGTGCTGCGGGATCTGGTTGCTGGTGAGCGTGACGGTGTTGACGCCGAAGGTTTCGCCCAGCGTGCGTGGCGACAGGCCCGGGCCGTTGCCCTGCTGGGTCGCGGCGCGGCCGGCGAAGTTCGGCAGCTGGAACGTCGTCTGGCCGTTGCCGCCGTAGAGCGTGCCGATCAGCGAGAACAGGGCCGTGTTCTGCGAGATCGGCAGCGTGGCGCCGTTGCAGAAGGCCCAACCGCGCGGGTTGAAATTGAAGCCGAAGGTCTGAATCTGGCCGATGTAGGGCGTGGTCATGGCGAAGGTCCCCTGGTTCCGGCCTCAGGCTTGCGACGGGAAAATGCCGAACGTGGCAATGCAGAACTGCACCGTCAGCGTGGGCATGCAGTTTTCGTGCGGCTGCGAGCCGCCCGCGGTGTTGACCGTGGAAGGCGCCAGGGTGAACGGGGTGCCGCCCGTGGTGTCGGTGACGTACATGGTCTGGTTGGCGACCGCGCCCGGGACCACGGTGGAACCCGGCGTGCCGGTCGAGGCCGCGGCGGTCGTCGCGACGGCCGTGTGCGTGTGCGCCGGCATCTGCGTCGGCAGCAACGTGACCGTTTCCGTACCGGCACGCTGGCCGATGACGTAATTCGACAGGCCCGGCCCCTGGCCCTGGTGGACCGGAACCCGGCCGCGCAGGTCGGGCACGGCGAAGGTGGTCTGGCCATCGCCTCCGTAGGTCGTGCCGATCAGCGCGAACAGCGCGTCGAACTCGGAGATCGGCAGCAGGCTGCCGTCGCAGGCCTGCCAGTTGTTGGGCGCGCCGCGGGTGCCGAAGGCGAACATGCGGATCTCGCCGATATAGGGCTGGGACATGGCTCAGTCTCCGGTCCGGGAAGGGGTCGTGGCGACGGTCATGGCCAGGCCCTCAGTTGCGCGACGGGAAGATGCCCGACAAGGCGATGCAGAAATTGATCACCGAGTAGGGCTGGAGGTTCGGGTGCGGCTGGTTGCCGCCGCTTGGCGACACCGTCGCCGCGTTCAGCGGCACCTGTGCCCCGCCGGCGGGCGCGAACAGCGAAACACCGCTGGCGGCATAGGTCGCGTTGTTGGGATTGCGCGTGCTGCCGTTGCTGGACGTCGCGCCGACCGAATGCAGGTGCGCGGGCAGGTTCGTCGAGAGCAAGGTGACGTTCTCGACGCCCGACGCCTGGCCGATCTGCACGGAAGGCGGCTGCCAGGACGGATCGACGGAGGACGCGTAACCGATCGGAGTGCGCGAACGCAGGTCGGGCAACGCGAAGTTGGTGGTGCCGTTGCCACCGTACTGCGTACCCAGGAGCGAGAACAGCGCCTGGTTCTGGTTGATCGGCAGCAGCTGGCCATTGCAGAGCGCCCAGAACTTCGGCGCGAAATTGAAGCCGGCCATCATCACCTGGCCGATGAAAAAATCGCTCATGGCTCCCCCCTGACTTGTCCGCGCCGGTTGGCGCGTGGCCCGCACGGGCCTTCCCCTCTGCCACTGTGCCCGGCGGCCCCGTCGATGGCAAGCCCCGGCTGGCGAACGATCGCCGCGTCGGCTACCGTTGGCCGCGCAGGCCGGCTGCTCCCGTTGACCCATGGGCGGCAGAGGGGCGGCCGCCACACTCCAGGGGGAATTGATGATGTCCGAGGTCAGCACCGCGACGCGCCGACGCGCCCGCGCTTTTTTCCACCATCCCGGCCTCGTGGCCCTGCTGCTGGTCCTGGGCATGGCATGGAGCTCGCTGGCGGCGGCCGTCGGCCTGCCCTCCACCTATGCGGGCTGCGCCACGCGCACGGCGACCGTCAGCTGGGGCGGCACGGTCAACGTGGACATGAGCACCTGCCACTTCTTCGGCCTTGGCGTGGTTTCGACGCCGGCCACGCACGGCAGCGTGACGCCGGGCGACCCGGAGCCCCTGGACAGCTACAACTACACCCATAACGGCAGCACGCCCGCGGGTGGCGGCACCGACACCTTCGTGGTGCTGGACGACAACAGCGACTTCATCACGGTCACGGTCACCATCAGCCCGCCGACCTCGGCGATCGTGGTCAGCCCGGCCAGCCTGCCCACGCTGACCGCCGGCACGCCCTTCTCGCAGACGCTGACGTCCAGCGGCGGCACGGCGCCCTATACCTACAGCCTGCAGTCGGGCAGCCTGCCGGTGGGCCTGACGCTCACGTCGGGCGGCGTGCTCAGCGGCACCCCGACCCAGCGCGGCGGTTATGCCTTCACCGTTCGCTCGCAGGAGGCCGGCCCGGGCTTCGTGGACAAGGGGTATTCGGGCAACGTCGAGGCCCCGACGCTGTCGCTCAGTTCCGCCAGCGGCACCGCGATCCAGGGCGTGGCCTTCTCGCAATCGCTGTCGGTCAGCGGCGGCGTCGCGCCGCACAGCTTCCTGCTTGAAAGCGGCAGTTTCCCGGCCGGCATCACCGTCAGCTCCGCCNNCTGCGCGTCACCGATTCGAGCACGGGCCCGGGCAGCTACTTCGAGCTCGAGAACTACACCCTGACCGTCAGCCCGCCGCCGAGCGTCAGCATCGCCGTTTCGCCGGCCAGCGTGTCCGAGGACGGCGCGACCAACCTCACCTACACGGTCACCCGCAGCCTCAACCTCAGCTCGCCGACGGTGGTGAACCTCACCGCCAGCGGCACCGCCACCAGCGGCGTCGACTACACCGGCGCCCCGGCGACGATCTCCATCCCCGCGGGCGCCACCACGGCCACCTTCACGATCGACCCGACCGTGGACGGCACCGTCGAGGCCGACGAGACCGCCACCTTCACCGTCGCGGCCGGCACCGGTTACACGGTCGGCGCGCCCGCCTCGGCCACCGGCACGATCCTCAACGACGACGTGCCCACCGCCACCATCAGCGTTTCGCCCGCCGCGGTCGCCGAGGACGGCGCCCCCAACCTGGTCTACACCGTCACGCTCAACCAGGCGGCCTTCAGCGCCCTGTCGGTGAACTACACGATCGGCGGCACCGCCACCAACGGCACCGACTACGCGACCATCGCCTCGCCGCTGGTCATCCCGGCCGGCAACACGACCGGCACGATCACGGCCAACCCGACCGNNACCGGCACGATCCTCAACGACGACCTGCCGAACCTGACGATCAACGACGTCACCGCCTCGGAAGGCAACGCCGGCACCACGAACTTCACCTTCACCGTCAGCCTGTCGGCGCCCGCGGGCCCGGGCGGCGTGAGCTTCGACATCGCCACCGCCAACGGCAGCGCCACCGCCGGCGTCGACTACGTTGCCCAGAGCCTCACCGGACAGACCATCCCGGCCGGCAGCAGCACCTACACCTTCACC
>DNNT01000243.1 GCA_003497545.1 Arenimonas sp.
TTCGAAGGAATTTGCAAAAGTTTTCGAAAACTTTTGCGGGGCATTTCGGGCGCTGGCCCGGATTGACTTTGCGCCCCGGCTTGCCGAGTCTGCGGGCAGAGAGCGGGGCATAACATGCAGATCAATATCAGCTTTGACCGGCCGGAAGATGGCCCGAATTCCGGCCCGATCAGCGTGGGCTGGTTTCTGACCTCGGACAAGGGCGCCGTGCTTTATGATCCGCCCGAACGGGTCAGCTTTCGTCAGACCAACCGCAGCCATGCCAAAAGCGCCGCGCGCTGCCCCGGGGTGATTCAGCTGGAAAGCCGGTATTTCATGGTGAAATGCCCCTTTGATCTGCACATCGGTTTTGGCCGCGATGACAAGGGCAAGGCGCATCTGGTGAACCGCGCGGGGGCGGGTTCCACCATCCGGTCGAACAAGCTGGGTGAGGTGCTGACGCTGGTGAACGAGGCCGAATGGCGCTATCCCGACCGGCCGACGGTGCAGCTGAGCCTGCCTTACTGTTTCATTGCCGATGAAACGGTGTTCCTGACCCAGCTGTCGCCGTTTCTGCATTATCGCCGCGAGGCGCTGCCGGGCACGATCTTTGGCGGGCGGTTTCCGATCAATGTCTGGCCCCGGCCGCTGATGTGGGCCTTTGAATGGCACGAGCCGGAGCGGGATATCATCCTGAAACGCGGCGAGCCGCTGTTCTATTGCCAGTTCGAGGGCACGGCGCCGGATCGCCCGGTGCAGCTGATCGAGGCGGCGCGCACCCCGGAGCTGCAGACCTATCTGGAGCAGATCGGCGGGGTGGTGAATTACGTCAACCATACTTTCGGCCTGTTCAAGGCCGCCGAAGCGCTGCGCCCGGCGCGGTTGCTGCAGAAGAAGGATGATTGATCCGCATGGCCGACAGCTGGCGCTCTTCGCTGGAGATTCATGATCTGGCCACGGGCCGCAATCGTGTGGTGCTGCGCAGCCCCGATCTGATCGAGGCGCCGAACTGGCACCCCGATGGCTGGTTGATGGTGAATGGCGGGGGCCGGTTGTGGCGTGTGCCGCTGGACGCCCCGCGGCTGGAGCCGATCGACACCGGCGCCTGTGACCGTTGCAACAATGATCACGGCTTTCTGCCGGATGGCCGCATCGTGCTGACGCATCACACCGGCGCGGGGGCGGCCATCTTTGCCCTGCGCGAAGGATCGCCGCCGGTGCCGCTGGTGACGGCGCGGCCCAGCTGGTGGCATGGCGCCACGGCGGCGGGCGGCGGCGACGAATCCATCGGCAGACCCAGCGCCTGCCAGGCCGCCACGCCACCGTCGAGCACCGCCACGCGTGCGTGGCCGGACAGCTTCAGCAACCACCACAGGCGCGCGGCCGCAAGCGCACCGTCGGCGGCGTCATAGGCCACCACCTGCGCCTCCGGGGTGATGCCCAGGCGGCCCAGCAGCGTCTGGAACGTCGTGGCGTCCGGCAGCGGGTGCCGGCCCAGCGAGGCGGGTCCGGCGGGGTCGGACAGGTCGCGGTCGAGGTGGGCGAAACCCGCGCCCGGCAGGTGCGATGCGGCATGGGCGCGCTCGCCGGCGTCGGGGTCGGCCAGCGCGTGCCGGCAGTCCAC
The DNA here is from genome assembly GCA_003497545.1 of Arenimonas sp. GTDB lineage: Bacteria > Pseudomonadota > Gammaproteobacteria > Xanthomonadales > Xanthomonadaceae > Arenimonas. Next base: position 1,604 of record DNNT01000243.1, read on the forward strand.
CAGCACCAGGCCGGGCTGGCCCAGCGCGGCGGCCAGGGCTTCCGGTGAAACCAGGGTCGTCCAGTTCATGGCACCTGCTCCAGGCGGTGGCGGAAATTGACCAGCATGGCGGCAGTGGCGCCCCAGATGCGGTGGCCGCCGTAGCGGAATTCCAGCACCTGCCGGCGGCGGCCCTGGAAGTCCACGTCCAGCGAGTGCACGTTGCCGGGATCGAGCAGGAAGGCCAGCGGCACCTCGAAGGCCTCGGCCACTTCGCCCGGGTCGGGCACGGGCACGAAGCCACCGGCCACCGAGGCCACCACGGGGAACACGTGGAAACCGGTGATGGTGACGAAAGGATCGAGGTAACCCAGCGGCGACGACAGCGCGGCGCCCAGGCCCACTTCCTCCTGCGCCTCGCGCAGCGCGGCGGCGACCGGGTCGGCATCGTCGGCTTCGATGCGGCCGCCGGGGAAGGCGATCTGGCCGGCATGATGGCGCAGCGCTTCGGTGCGGCGGGTCAGCAGGACCTGGGGGCCACCGGCGCGCTCCACCAGCGCCACCAGCACGGCGGCAGGCCGCAGCGGCTGTCCGGGCGGCAGCAGGTCGTGCAGTTCGGCGTGGTTCCAGCCAGGCCCCTCGGGGGGGCGGGCCAGCGGATGCAGTGCGCGGGGGAGCCGTTCGAGCGGGTCGAACGCGGGGCTCACACGCGGAGCGCCTCGCGGCGCGGAAGCTCCACTTCCATCACGTGCAGGCGCTCGTCGTCGCTCATCTGCGACCACCGGGCGATCTCGGCGACGCTGCGGTGGCAGCCTTCGCAGAAACCGGACGGGTCGAGCGAACAGACGCCGATGCAGGGGCTGAGCACGGCGCGGAAGCTGGGGGAGAAGGACATGACGTCGGAAACGACGAGGCCGCGCCGGTGGCCGGCGCGGCCTCGTGGAGTCTTACTGGACCGCGACGAGCTTGATGTCGAACACCAGCGCCTGGCCCGGGCCGACCGGCGAACGCGGGTCGTTGCCGAAAGCCTTGTCGGACGGCAGGAACACTTCCCAGCGCGAACCGGCCGGCATCAGGGCAAGCACTTCCTGCACGCCGCGGATCGGGAACTCGCCGACCTTGAAGCTGGCCGGGGTCGGGTTCTGCTGGGCGTAGGTGTTGGCGAACTCCTGGCCGGTCGAGACCGAGCCGCGGTAGTGCATCTGCACCGTGCTGGCGGCGGTCGGCTTGGCGCCGGTGCCGGTTTCGATCACGCGGTACTGGATGCCGCTGGGCAGGGTGGTGATGCCCGGCTTGCTGCGGTTGGCGGCCAGGAACGCGTCGGACTTGGCCTTGTTCTCGTTGGCGACGCGCTCGAACTCGGCGCGGGCCTGGGCGACCATGCGCTGCTGCAGGCCGGCCAGCTGGCCGTCCATCTGCTCCTGCGAGTGGGCCGGCGCGCGCTTGGCGAAACCGTCCTGCAGGGCCTTGATCACGGCATTGATGTCGACGTCGACCTTCTGGTCGGCGAGGTCCTTGCCGAGGTCGTAGCCGATGGCATAGCTCAGCACCGGCTTGTTGGCCGGGGGCGGCGCGGGCTGGTTGGCAGCCGGGGCGGACTGGGCCAGGGCAACGCCGGCGCTCAGACCAAAGGCCGCCAGGCAGGCAGCCAACAGACGCAACTTCATCAGGAAATCTCCAGTTGTGGACGGGGACGCTGTGGGCCCCCAGACGCCGCGTTAGGATAGCCCCCGCAGGCCTGAACCGCCACTGACATCGGACGGCTTGAAACCGATGACCGCGGGCGCGGCCACAAGTTCCCATTTCCCCGGAGTTTTCCCATGACTTTCGCCAACTTGCTGGTCGAGGACCGCGGCGCCGTCCGTCGCATCACGCTGAACCGGCCGGACAAGCTCAATGCGCTCAACCACGCCACGCTCACCGAGCTGCATGCCGCCTTCGAGGCCGCCGGGCGCGACCCGGGCGTGCGCGTGGTGGTGCTGACCGGCGCCGGCCCCAAGGCCTTCGTGGCCGGCGCCGACATCGCCGAGATGAACGGGCTGAGCCCGGCCCAGGCCCGCGACTTCTCGGCCCACGGCCAGGCGCTGATGACCCGCATCGAACGCCTGGGCAAGCCGGTCATCGCCATGGTCAACGGTTTCGCGCTGGGCGGGGGCCTGGAGCTGGCCATGGCCTGCCACCTGCGTATCGCCGCCGACACCGCCAAGGTCGGCCAGCCTGAGATCAACCTGGGCCTGGTGCCCGGCTTCGGCGGCACCCAACGGCTGCTGCGGCTGGCCGGCCGCCCGGCGGCGCTGGAACTGTGCCTGCTGGGCGCGCCCATCGACGCCGCCCGCGCGGCCCAGCTCGGCATCCTCAGCCGGGTGGTCCCGGCGGACACGCTCGAGGCCGAGGTGGAGGCCGTCGCCAACCAGCTGGCGGCCGCCGCGCCGCTGGCCCTGCGCGGCATCCTCGACGCCATCCTGCTCGGCGGCGAAGCCCCGCTCGACAGCGGCCTCGACTACGAAACCCAGGTGTTCGCGGTCACGTTCTCCACCGAGGACATGAAGGAAGGCACCAGCGCCTTCCTGGCCCGCCGCAAGCCGCAGTTCACCGGCCGCTGAGCGCGCCCGCGCCGGCCGTGCGCCTGCATCGTTTCCACGGCGGCCTGGCGCTGCCGGGCCACAAGGCCGAATCCACCGCCGGCGGGCTGCGCACCTGCCCGGCGCCTGCGTTGCTGCGCGTTCCCATGCTCCAGCACGCCGGCGAAGCCGCGGAGCCCTGCGTGGTGGCCGGCGAACCGGTGGCGCGCGGGCAGCGCATCGGCATCGCGCGGGGCGCCTCTGGCGCCGACGTGCACGCGCCGCGCGGCGGCCGCGTGCGGGCCGTCGAACCCGCCGAAGTGCCGCAACTGCCGGGCGTCCCGGTGGCGCACGTGGTGATCGAGGTCGCGGACGATGCGCCCACGGTGGCGATGCCCCCGCTTGCGCCCGACGCGGACCCGGAGCTGCTGCGCGCCCGGCTGCGCGACGCCGGCCTCGTCGGCCTGGGCGGCGCCGGTTTCCCCACGGCGGAAAAAACCGCGGTGCGGCGCGAGCGGCTGGTGGTCAACGGCGCCGAATGCGAACCCTGGATCGCCTGCGACGACGCGCTCCTGCGCCAGCACGCCGATGAAGTGGTGCTTGGCGCCCGCGTGCTGGCGCGCATCGTCGGTGCTTCCGTCGTGCAACTGGCCGTCGAGGACAGCATGGGCGAGGCGCTGGCCGCCTGCCGCGCCGCGGTGGAAACGCACGGCGGCGGCGAGGTGGAAGTGGTGGTCGTGCCCACGCGTTACCCGGAAGGCGGCGAGCGCCAGCTGATCCAGGTACTCACCGGCCTCGAGGTCCCACGCGGTGGCCTGCCGCGCGACATCGGCGTGGTGGTGCAGAACGTCGGCACCGCGCGCGCGGCCTGGCGCGCCGTGGCGCTGGGCGAGGCGCTGGTGGAGCGTGTGGTCACCGTCACCGGGCCGGGCGTCGCAAGGCCCGGGAACTTCGTGGTGCCGCTGGGCACGCCGGTGTCGTTCCTGGTGGCGCAGGCCGGCGGCTACACGCCCGCCGCGAAACGCCTGCTGCTGGGCGGCCCGATGATGGGCCTCGCCCTGCCCCACGACGACGTGCCGCTGGGCAAGACCCACAATTGCGTGCTCGTGCTGGGCGGCGCCGAGCTGCGCGCCGCCGGCGACGAGATGCCCTGCATCCGCTGCGGCGATTGTGCCAGCGCTTGCCCCTCGCGCCTGCTGCCGCAGCAGCTGCTCTGGCAGTCGCGCGCCGGCCGCCTCGACGACGCCCGTTCGCAGGGCCTGTTCGACTGCATCGAATGCGGCTGCTGCGACCTCGCCTGCCCCAGCCACATCCCGCTCACGCAGCAGTTCCGCGTGGCGAAGAACGAACTGCGCGCACGCGACGCCGCGGCCGCCAGCGCCGAAGCCGCCCGCCAGCGCTTCGAACTCAGGCAGCAGCGGCTCGAACGCGAAGCCGCCGAACGCGAGGCGAAACTGGCCGCGCGCAAGGCCGCCGCCAGCCCCGAAGGCGTGGCCGCCGCGCTCGAACGTGCCCGCGCCCGTCGCGCCGGCGCCGCCAACGACCGGAACGAGCCCGGATGAAGACCTTCGAAACCGCCCCCGCCCCGCACCTCCCGGCGCGCCGCAGCGTACGTTCGGTGATGGGCCTGGTGCTGCTGGCGCTGGTGCCGGGCCTGCTCGCGCATGCCTGGTTCTTCGGGCCGGGCATCGTCATCCAGGTGACGCTGGCGACGGTGTTCGCGCTGGCCTTCGAAGCCGCGATGCTGCGTGCCCGCGGCAAGCCGCTGCGGCCCTTCCTCACCGACCTGAGCGCGCCGCTCACCGCCGTGCTGTTCGCGCTCTGCGTGCCGCCGCTGGCGCCATGGTGGGTGGCCGCCATCGGCATGTTCGCAGCCATCGTCATTGCCAAGCATCTGTTCGGCGGCCTCGGGCACAACCTGTTCAACCCGGCCATGGTGGGGCTCGCGGTGGTGCTGCTGGCCTTCCCGCGCGAGTTCACCCAGTGGCTGCCGCCGGCGGGGCTGG
>DNNT01000186.1 GCA_003497545.1 Arenimonas sp.
CATCAGCACCAGCGACGCCACCAGCGGCCAAGACAGCCGCGGCCAGGCCAGCGGCCCGCGCAGCAGCGCCGCCAGCGCGGCGGTCACCAGCGCGAAGCCGCCGTAGTACAGCGCGTCGAAGCGCGGGCTCAGGTTCACTTCGATCTCGCGCATGCCGAGCAGGCTCCACCAGCCCAGGCCGCCGAGTATCAGCAACACCTGCAGCACGGTGGATTTGCCGGCGCGGTGGTAGAGCCAGCTCGCGGCCATCCAGGCCAGCGTCAGCAGGCCCAGGTTCATGGCGTGGCCGTTGAGCAGGAAGCGGTCTTCCAGGCCCAGGTTCCAGTCGAACAGGCTCACGCACCAGGCGCCGCCGGCCAGCACCAGCAGGGCCAGGCCGCTCCAGCGCACCAGGCGGCGCTCCTGGCGCAGGCCCAGCCACACCATGCCCGCGCCCTGGATCGCCCAGGCTGCGGACGTCCATCGCGCCGTCAGCGCCAGCGGAATGGCCAGCGTGGCGAACACCACGCCCATGCCGGCGGCGCTCTGCGCCAGGTCGCGCAGGCGCTGGTTGCCGCGCGCCCACAGCGCCAGTCCGCTGTAAATGGCCGCAACGAACAGCGCGCTGAAGGCCAGGCCCATGCGGTCGTCGCCCAGCAGGCCCACCTGCATCGGGAAGGCCAGCAGCGGCGTGCCGAACAGCAGCGTGCCGTCCACTTTGCCGTTCTTGCCGCGGCCCGCCAGCGCGTACAGCACCGGGATGGCCGCGTAGAACAGGAAGAACAGCACCAGGAAGGGTTCAACCGTGGCGAACTTTTCCGGCTGGTAGTACTTCGCGCCCCACATCCCGCCGATGGCGAAGGTGAACACGAAACCCACCAGGTTCAGCGCCCGCCACGGCCGCTGCCAGGCAATGCCGAACACGGCGGCGTTGAGCACCGCGTAATACGAGAACAGCGCCACGTGGTTGCCGCTGCCCGTCGAAAGCAGCACCGGCGCCAGGTAGCCGCCGATGAAGCCCAGCACGGCCAGCGCGGGCGCGTCCTGCTTCACCGCCAGCACGCTGGCACCGGCCACCAGGATGAGCACCATCACGAAGGCCGGCATGGCGCCCAGCACTTCGTAATTGCGGAAGGCCGCGAACACCACCAGCAGCAGGATGCCGATGGCGCCGCCCTGCAGGCTCAGGCCGAAGGCCGGGCGCTCGGCGGCGCTGCGCAGGCCCCAGACCAGGCCCGCGATGGCGCCGGCGGCGATGCCGGCCAGGCGGAATTCGATGGGCATGGTCAGCCAGCCGGCGTCGGCGGCGTACTTGATGGCCGCGGCCACGCCGAACAGGAGCACCAGCACGCCCAGCTTCACCGGCACGTTGCCTTCGAAGAACCAGGCCTTGAGCAGGCGGGCGGCCTTGGTGACGACGTCGGGTTCGGCCGGTTCGGCAGGTTGCGGGGCAGGGCGGGGCGCGGGGGCCGGCGCCGGTGCGGCGGGAATCGGCGGCGGCACGGGGCCGGCCGGGGCGGTGGGCGCGGCGGCGGTCGCAGGCGAGGGCGAGGTCGTGGCGGCAGGCTCGGCGCGGGTCGGCGCCGGGGCGGCCTCCGCCAGTGGGCGGGGAGCCGGCGTTTCCGGGGCCATGGCGCGAATGCCGGCCACGCGCATCGCCGCCACCTGCTGTTCCAGCTGGGCCACCCGGCTGCGCAGCTTCAGGGCCTGGGCCAGCAGTACCCCCAGCAGGGCGCCGGCGAAGAACCCGAACAGCATGCGGCTGTCGTCGGCCAGCACGGCTCCGAACAGTGCGCCCAGAATCCCCAGGATCCAGCCCATGCGTTTGCTCACGTCCCCTAGACCCGGCCGAGTGTAGCCGAGGGGGCGGGGCGGCAAACGAAGGCGGCGGAAACAAAAACGCCGCCCTGCGGGGGCGGCGTTTCGTTGGTGCTCGATTGGTCGGGGAGACAGGATTTGAACCTGCGACTTCNNCTGGAGTCGCCCGCCTTGATCAAGCCCCGCACCACGCCCGGGGTCATGGAGCTTCTGCCCCGTGACCAGATCGCCTTCCAGCGCATGCTGGACGTGATCCGCCGCAATTACGAGCGCTTCGGCTTCCTGCCGGTGGAAACGCCGGTGTTCGAGCTGTCCGAGGTGCTGCTCACCAAGACCGGCGGCGAAACCGAGCGCCAGGTCTATTTCGTGCAGTCCACCGGCGCGCTGGAGCAGGGCGGCCAGCCCGAACTGGCCCTGCGCTTCGACCTGACCGTGCCCCTGGCCCGCTACGTGGCCGAGCACGAGCACGACCTGGCCTTCCCGTTCCGGCGCTACCAGATCCAGCGCGTGTACCGCGGCGAACGCGCCCAGCGCGGCCGCTTCCGCGAGTTCTACCAGTGCGACATCGACGTGATCGGCAAGGACGCGCTGGGCATCCGCCACGACGCCGAGCTGCCCGCGGTCATCCACGCCGTGTTCACCGAACTGGGCGTGGGCCCGTTCACCATCCAGCTCAACAACCGCAAGCTGCTGCGCGGCTTCTTCGAAGGCCTGGGCATCGCCGACGGCGAGCGCCAGGCGCTGGTGCTGCGCGAGATCGACAAGCTCGACAAGCGCGGCGCCGACGCCGTGCGCGCCACGCTCACCGGCCCCGATTTCCAGCTGGCCGACAACGTGGCCGACCAGATCATGGCCTTCGTGCAGGTGCGCTCCACTTCGCACGCCGACGCGCTGGCGCGCCTGGCCGCGCTGGGCGAGGGCAACGCCACCCTGGCCCAGGGCGTGGCCGAACTGCGCGAGGTGCTGGAACTGCTGAAGGCGCACGGCGTGCCCGAAAAGAACTATGCGGTGAACTTCTCCATCGCCCGCGGCCTGGATTACTACACCGGCACCGTGTACGAAACCACGCTCGACGAACACCCGCAGATCGGCTCGGTCTGCTCGGGCGGCCGC
>DNNT01000092.1 GCA_003497545.1 Arenimonas sp.
AAGCCATGCTCAGCCATGACGGCGAGGAGGGTGGGGTCGTCGTGCAGGGCCGGGTGGAAATCACCGTCGGCGACCAGGTGCGCGTGCTCGGCCCCGGCGAGGCCTATTACTTCGAGAGCCGCCAGCCGCACCGCTTCCGCAACGTCGGCGACGAAAACGCCGTGATCGTCAGCGCCAACACCCCGCCCACCTTCTGAGGCCGCCATGACCCGACCCAAGACCCGCGAAGACTGGGAGCAGCGCGCCGCCGCGCTGTCCATCCGCCACCAGGCCTTCATCGACGGCCAGTGGATGGACGCCGCCAGCGGCAAGACCTTCGACTGCAGCAGCCCCATCGACGGCCGCGTGCTGGCGAAGGTGGCCGAATGCGGTTCGCTGGACGTGGACCGCGCCGTCGCCGCCGCCCGCCGCAGCTTCGAGGCCGGCAGCTGGGCCAATACCCGCCCCACCCACCGCAAGAAGGTGCTGGTGAAGTTCGCCCAGCTGGTGCAGGAACACGGCGAGGAATTGGCCCTGCTCGAAGCGCTGGACATGGGCAAGCCAGTGGACGACGCGCTGTCGGTGGACGTGGCCGCCTCGGTGCGCTGCCTGTCCTGGACCGGCGAGGCCATCGACAAGGTCTACGGCGAAGTGGCCGCCACCGGCCAGGACGAGCTGGGCCTGGTCACGCGCGAACCGCTGGGCGTGGTGGGCGCCATCGTGCCCTGGAACTTCCCCATGCTGATGGCCTGCTGGAAGCTGGCCCCGGCCCTGGCCACCGGCAATTCGGTGGTNNGAGGCCGGCATCCCGGCCGGCGTGTTCAACGTGCTGCCCGGCTTCGGCCGCGGCGCCGGCGAGCCGCTGGCCATGCACATGGACGTGGACGGGCTGGTGTTCACCGGCTCCACCGCGGTCGGCAAGCACCTGATGGTGTGCGCCGGCATGTCGAACATGAAACGCGCCTACATGGAGTGCGGCGGCAAGAGCCCGAACATCGTCTTTGCCGACGTGCCGAACATCGAGCATGCGGCCAAGGCGGCGGCCAGCGGCATCTTCTACAACCAGGGCGAGGTCTGCACCGCCGCCTCGCGCCTGCTGGTGCAGCGTTCGGTCAAGGACGAGTTCGTGGCCCTGGTGGCGAAATACGGCGAGCGCATGCAGCCGCGCCACCCGCTCGAACCCGGCGCGCCCATGGGCGCCATGGTGGACGAGGCCCAGACCGAACGCGTGCTGCACTACATCGCCAGGGGCCGGGAGGAGGGCGCGCGCGTGGTGATCGGCGGCGAGCGACTGCAGACCGTGGCCGGCGGCTGCTACGTGGCCCCCACCATCTTCGACGGCGTGCAGCCCGGCCACACGATCGCCCGCGAGGAGATCTTCGGGCCGGTGCTGAGCGTGATCGCCTTCGACGACGAGGCGGAAGCCGTGCGCATCGCCAACGACAGTGACTACGGCCTGGCCGCCGGCGTGTTCACGTCCGACCTGGGTCGCGCCCACCGCGTGGCGCGCAAGCTGCGCGCGGGCAGCGTGTGGGTGAACTACTGGGACGGCGGCGACATGACCGCGCCCTTCGGCGGCTACAAGCAGAGCGGCAACGGCCGCGACAAGTCCCTGCACGCCTTCGAGAAGTACACCGAGGTCAAGGCCACCTGGATCAACCTGGACGCCTGAGCAGGACGGGAGGCGGCGTTGGCCGCCTCCCGTGGCGCGGGCTTCAGCGGTTCCGGCGCTTGGGCGGCGCCGGGGGCTGCGGCGCGGCAGGCGGGGAAGCCTGGCGCCGGCGCATGCGATCCTGCGGCGGCTGGTCGGGGATCTCGACGCCGCGGGCCTTGGCGCGCTCCTTCATCTGTTCGTGGTGCTGCATGCGGAAGTCCTGCCGTTCCTGCTCGGTGGCGAGGCTGCGCATGTGGTTGCGGTAGGTCGCGCGCTCTTCGTCGGTCATCAGGTCGTAGCCGTACATCATGTCGCGATCGCGGGTGCGGTCCTGGTCGCGGTCCTGGTCCGGATCGCGGAGGCGGTCCTGGTCACGGTCCTGGTCGCGATCCTGGTCGCGATCCTGGTCCTGGGCCGCGCCGGCCGGCGACGGGTCCTGCGGGGTCTGTGCCGATGCGGGCAACGCGGTCGCCAAGCCCAGGCACAGGAACAACAACGCGGATGTCTTTTTCATGGGGATCACCTTGGGGGGGATGGCCGGACTTGTCCGGCAGCCAAACACTGCTCCCGTGGCGAGACTCCCGGATTGACGTAGGTCAAGGGGCGGGCGCCGGTCGTCGGCCCCGGCCTGCTTGATGCGTATCAAGGGCCAGGCCGTCGAACGGGTCCAGTCTTTGCGCAACGCTTGGAACCCGAAGGATTGGCCTCTCATGCGCCTGACCACCGCCCCTTTCCTGGCTGCCATCGTCGTGGTCTCCACCGGGCTGGTGCTGGCCGAGGTGCCGGCCGCCACCTGGGCCTCGACCGCTGCACTGAGCCTCGCCGCCGGCGTGGCGGCCCTGGCCATGATGGGCCTGGCGGCCCTGCTGGGCGCGCGCTGGCGCTGGGTCGAGGACCTGTTCGGCGGGCTCGACCGCGTTTACGAAGTGCACAAGTGGCTGGGCGTGTGGGCGCTTGCGCTGGCCTCGGTGCACCTGGTGTTCAAGGCCGGCGCGCCGGGCTGGGAAACGGCGTCCATCCTGTCGCTGCCGCCGTACTGGACGCGGCTGGTGCGGCAGCTGAGCTACGTGGCGCTGGGCCTGATCGTGCTGCTGGCGCTCAACCGCAAGATTCCCTATGGCACCTGGCGCTGGTGGCACAAGCTGTCGGGGCCGCTGTTCCTGGTTGTCGTGCTGCACTGGCTGAGCTTCAAATCGCCGATCGCGCTGGTTTCGCCGGCGGGGCTGTGGCTGGCGCTGTGCGCGGCGCTCGGCATCGCCGGCGCGGCCTGGAAGCTGCTGNNCCCTGGCCAGCGCCGGCGGGGTCGACCAGCCGGTGCAGTTCGTGATCCGCGCGCTGGGCGACTACACCGGCAAGCTGGTGGCCGAGGCGGCGCCCGGCATGCATGCCGAGGTGTACGCGCCCTTCGGCCGCTTCCAGCGCAACCCCACGGGCGATTTCGAAGTGTGGATCGCCGGCGGCGTGGGCCTGTCGCCCTTCATCGCCTGGTTGCAGGACGAAAACGCCGAAGGCTTGGGCCGCGTCACGCTGTTCAACTTCTACACGCCGGGGCGCGAGTTCCCGGGCATGGACGAATTGGGCGCGCTGGCGCGCAAGCGCGGCGTGGACTGGGTGCCGGTGCCCGGCGGCCCGGGCGCGCCGGCGTTCCGCGAGCGCTTCGAATGGCTGGTGGGGCAGGTGGGCGCCGCGAAGATATCCATCAGCTTCTGCGGCCCGGCCGGCCTGCTGTCCGCGGTGCGCGCCGAAATGGCCCGCCACGGCATCCCGGCCTCGAAGCTCCACTACGAGCAGTTCGAGTTCCGCTGAGCCGACTTACCAGAGCGCATCGCGCAGCTTGAACCAGGCCATCGCGGCCACCAGCAGCGGGGTGCGCAGGGCGCGGCCGCCGGGGAAATTGCGGTGCGGGATGCGGGCGAAGGCGTCCAGGCGCGTGGCCTGGCCGCGGATGGCTTCGGCTATGACCCGCCCGGCCAGGCCCGTGGCCGCCACGCCGTGGCCGCTGAAGCCCTGCGCGAAATACACGTTCTCGCCCAGCCGGCCCCAGTGCGGCGCGCGGTTGAGGCTGATGTCGATCAGTCCGCCCCAGACCGAATCGAACTTCACGTCGCGCAGCTGCGGGAACACCCGCGTCATGCGCGCCCGCATCGTGCCCGCGAGGTTCGGCGGCGGCAGGGTGGAATAACTGGCGCGGCCGCCGAACAGCAGCCGGTGGTCGGCGCTGAGCCGGAAATAGTCCAGCGCCCAGTTGATGTCGGCCACGGCCATGCCGTTGCGGATCAGCGCGTTCGCGCGCTCCTCGCCCAGCGGCTCGGTGGCGCCCACGTAGGTGCCCACCGGCATGATCTTGTCGTCGAGCTCGGGCGCGATGCGGTAGGCCAGGGCGTTGCCGGCCAGCACCACGAAACCGGCCTGCACCTCGCCGGCGGCGGTGCGCAGCACGGGCCGGGCGCCGCGCTGCAGCGACAGCACTTCGCTGCCCTCGTGGATGCGCACGCCCGCGGCTTCGGCGGCGCGGGCCAGGCCCAGGGTGTAGTTCAGCGGGTGCAGATGACCCGAACGCGGGTCGTAAAGCGCGCCCACATAACGCGGGCTGGGCAGCTGGGCCTGCAGCTGCTCGCGGTCCCACCACTGCACCGGGTAGCCGTAGGTGTCGGCCAGGTCGGCCTGCCAGCCTTTCAGCTCCGTCACGTGCCGCGGCTTGATGGCCACGTGGGCGTGGCCGTCGCGCCAGTGCGCGTCGATGCCGTGGTCGGCGATGCGCTGCTTCACCAGGTCGACGCCCTCGACCGACCAGTCGAACAGCGCCTTCGAGGCCTCGCGCCCGACCATGGCGGCGATCTTCGCCTGGTCGCAGCCGTAGCCGAAGATCACCTGGCCGCCGTTGCGGCCGCTGGCGCCCCAGCCGGTGCGGCGGGCTTCCAGCACGATCACTTTCAACCCGGCCTGGGCCAGTTCGAGCGCGGCGGACAGGCCGGTCAGGCCCGCGCCCAGCACCACCACGTCGGCGGTGTCGCGGCCCTGCAGCGGCGGCCGCGCCGGCGAAGGGGTGGCGCTGCGCGAGTACCAGGAGTCGACGTGCGCCGACGGATTGCGCACGGCCATCTCAGACCTGCCGCAGGTACCAGTCCACTTCCAGCGTGGTCACTTCGCGGTGGAAGCTGCGCAATTCCTTGAGCTTCTGCTGGCCGAAGATGTGCCGGAAGCGTTCGCCGAAGTGGTGCAGCACGAAATCGCTGGCCATGAAGTCGCGCAGGGTGTCGCGCCAGAACAGCTCGCGGTGTTCGGTCTGCTCGTAGGCGTTGCCCACGATCGGCGCGCCCGGGTCGCCCTTGTCCTCCAGCCCCTGCAGGATGCCGGCCAGCACCGCCGCCGTGACCAGGTAGGGGTTGGCGTCGGCGCCGGCGATGCGGTGCTCGATGCGCACGTTGGCGCGGTCGCTGTGCGGGATGCGCATGGCCACCGTGCGGTTGTTGAAGCCCCAGGCGTCGTTGAGCGGCACGAAGGCGTTGAGCACGAAGCGGCGGTAGCTGTTGGCGTGCGGCGCGAACAGCAGCATGCAGTCGGTGCTGGCGCGCTGCAGGCCGGCCACGGCGTGGCGAAGCGCGTCGGAGGGCGCGTCGGGCGTGCAGGCGAAGACGTTGTTGCCGGCCGCGTCGAGCAGGCTCACGTGGATGTGCGTGCCGCTGCCGGCCTGGTCCACGAAGGGCTTGGCCATGAAGCTGGCCAGCAGGCCCTGTTGGGCGGCCACGGCTTTCACGGCGCGCTTGAGCAGGATGGCGTCGTCGCAGGCCTGCACGGCATCGGCGCGGTGCTTGAGGTTGATCTCGAACTGGCCCGGCGCGTATTCCGCCACCGCGGTGTCGGCCGGGATGCCCTGGGCGCAGCAGGCGCGGGTGACCGCGTCGGTGAAGCCGCGGTAATCGTCCAGGTCCTGCATGTAATAGACCTGCGTGGTGCGGTTGCGCTCGCCGGTGGCCGGGTTCACCGAGGTCTGCGGCCGGCCGTCGGCGCCCAGTTCGGCGTCGAGCAGGTAGAACTCCAGCTCCACCGCCACCACCGGCGTCAGGCCGATGGCCTTGA
>DNNT01000142.1 GCA_003497545.1 Arenimonas sp.
CGGCTGAAGCCGCTCCTACAGGGCGTCTTGGGCGAGGACGACTTGGTCGCGGCCGCGGTGCTTGGCTTCGTAGAGGGCGGCGTCGGCGCGGGCGAGCAGGTCGTTGAGGACGTCGCCGTCCTCGTGCAAGGCGATGCCGATGCTCAGCGTGGAAGCCAGGGCTTTCGCGTGCAGGCGGTAGTCGGCGGCCAGGCGCAGGGCGAAGCGTTCGGCGTGCTGCGCCGAGGAGTCGGGCAGCAGGCAGGCGAATTCCTCGCCACCCAGGCGCGCGCAGTATTCGCCCGGGCCCATGCGCGCGTCGATGATGCGGCCCAGCGCGCGCAGCAGGTCGTCGCCGGCCAGGTGCCCGTGTTTGTCGTTGGTGCGCTTGAAGAAGTCCACGTCGATGAAAAGCACCGCCGGCGTGCGGCCCGCGGCCAGCGCGTCGGCCATGGCGGNNGGGTCGCTGACGGCGCGCTGCCACAGCGTTTCCACCTGCTTGTCCAGGCGCGCGGCCAGGTTGCTGCGGGCGCGCCGCAGCAGCAGGCCGGCGCCCACGCTCACCAGGTAATAGAGCGCGAACAGCTGGCATTCGCCGGCCGGCGCCTCGCAGCGCCACAGCAGCACGCCCACCACCGCCGACACCATGGCCAGGCCGCCGAAGGTCATGTGCGGCTTCACCAGCAGCGGCAGCCAGGTGACCGGCAGCAGCAGGAACACCGACAGCGGCACCACCGAACTGCCGGCCCACTTCAAAGCAGGCACCGACAGGCAGGCCAGGAGCACGGACAGGAAGGCGAGGCCCAGCAGGCGGCGCCGCCGCAGCGAGGCCACGCGCCGGTAGCGCAGCGCCATCACCCCCAGCGCGGCCACGCCGACCGACTGCCATACCAGCAGCGGCGGCACGCCGGCGATCACCACCACTTCGAACAGCAGGTGCAGCGCCGCCAGCACCGCCATGGCCAGCAGCAGGTTCGACATCGGCTTGTGCAGCAGCTGGATCTGGCGCCGGTACTGTTCGCGGCGCTCGTGCGGCGCCATGCCCGCCACTTCGCCCTCGAGGGCGTGGCAGAGCATCTGGCGCGGGCTGCGGGCGGCGTTCTTGACCATGGACCGGGCATTAGCCGCCAAGATGGCGGCGCGTGCAAGGACGAAAGTCACGACTTGTGACGCGGGAATGAGCGCAGGGTGAACTTCGGCCGCCCCGGGGCGCGGAACTGCGAACTGCGCCACGGTTCCGGGCGAAAGGGCTCAGCCCAGGGCGGCCAGGCGCTCCGGAGTGCCCACGTCGGTCCATTCGCCGCGGAAGTGTTCGCCGGTGACCCGGCCGGCGCGCATGGCCGCGCGCAGCAGCGGCGCCAGGCGGAAGCGCGGCGGGTCCAGCTCCACGCCGGCGGCGGCGCCGATGGTCGAGCGCCAGCCCTCGAACAGGCGGGGCCGGTAGATGCCGATGCCCGAGAAGGTGAGGCGGGATTCGCCCGCGGCCTGCACCTGGCCGTCGGGCAGCAGGGCGAAGTCGCCCTCGGGGTGGTGCGCCGGGTTGTCCACCAGCACCAGGTGCGCCTCGCCGGCGGGTTCGCGCGGCAGCCGGGCGAAGTCGTAGTCGGACCAGATGTCGCCGTTCACCGCCAGGAAGGGCGCGTCGCCCAGCAGCGGCAGCGCGTGCAGCATGCCGCCGCCGGTTTCCAGCGGTTCGGGGCCTTCGTAGGAATAGTGCAGGCGCAGGCCCCAGCGCGCGCCGTCGCCGAGCGCGGGCGGGAAGGCGCCGGCCAGCCACGAGGTGTTGATGACCACCTCGTCCACGCCCAGCGCCGCCAGTTTTTCCAGGTGCCATTCCACCAGCGGCTTGCCGCGCACGGGCAGCAGCGGCTTNNCGAGCACCTTGATGTGGCGCTGCAGGCCCATCAGGTCGAAGGCGCGCAGGAAGGCGGCGGGGCCGAGCGAGCACAGGCCGGCGTCGACGAGCTTGAGGCGGTAATCCTCGACCCAGGCGTTGACGCGCGCCTCGGGCCATTCGATGTAGCAGTCGCGCAGCAGCGAAACGAGGTCGTAGGTGATGGGCCCGCGCACGGCGTCCTGGAAATCGATGATGCCCGGGCTGTCGCGTTCGGTGACCAGCAGGTTGCGCGAGTGGAAATCGCGGTGCACGAACACCTGCGGCTGCAGGCGGGCGCTGTTGAGCAGGGCGCGGAAGGCCGACTCGATCACGTCCCACTGCTCGCATTCCGGCGTGAAACCCAGGTGGCGTTCCAGGAACCACTTCGGCATCAGCTCCATCTCGGCCACCAGCCGCGGCTCGTCATACGCGGGCAGGCCGCTGGCGTCGGCGCGCTGCTGCATGGCGAGCAGGGCGTCGAGCGCGCTGCCGTACAGGCGGTCCACGGTGGCTTCGGAAAGTTCGGGCAGCAGGGTGCGGTCGCCCAGGTCTTCCATCAGCACGAAGCCGCGCTGCGGGTCGGCGGCCTGGATTTCCGGCGCGTGCAGGCCGGCGCGCGCGAGGCGGCTGGCGACGTCCAGCCAGGGGCGGATGTCTTCCTTGTCCGGCGGCGCGTCCATGACGATCCAGCTGCGATCGGCCGAACGCGTGCGCCAGTAGCTGCGGAAGCTGGCGTCGTTGGACGCGCGCTCGATCGGCGCGTCCGGGTCGGCCAGGGCCTGGCGGGTCCATTCAAGGCGCAGGGCGTCGCGGGTGGGCAGGGTGCTGTGCATATTCATTTTGGTGATTATTACCGAATCGCGTGCCCGCCCGGCGCCACCGGCCGGCCCGTTGGGCCCGTCTCTCGGGGTGCGTGGCATCATGGCGGGGAACTTACCTGCCATTGAAACCATGACCGACCTCGTCCCCGTCCTGCTCTCCGGCGGCTCCGGCACCCGGCTTTGGCCGCTGTCGCGCGAGACNNGGCCACCTGGCAGCGCCTGGCCGGCCTGCCCGGCATGGCCGCGCCCATCGTGGTGGCGAACGAGGAGCACCGCTTCATGGTGGCCGAGCAACTGCGCCAGGTGGGCGCGGCGCCGTCGGCCATCGTGCTCGAGCCGGTGGGCCGCAACACCGCGCCGGCCATCGCCGTGGCCGCGCTGCAGGCCATGGAAGGCGGCCGCGACCCGCTGCTGCTGGTGCTGCCGTCGGACCACGTCATCGCCGACGCCGCCGG
>DNNT01000197.1 GCA_003497545.1 Arenimonas sp.
GAGCGAGATGGCCAGTTCGGGCGCGCTGGTGCCGAAGGCCACCACGGTGAGGCCGACCACCAGCGGGGCGATGCCCAGGCGCAGGGAGAGGCGGGAGGCGCCGCGGACGAGTACATCGGCGCCGACGATCAGCAGGGCCAGGCCGGCCAGGAACAGGATCAGGGTCATGGGGTCTCCGGGACAGGCCGCCATTATCACGCAACGGTGTGTTTCCGCTGGTGACGAAGGGCGTGACCGGTGGGGCCGGGGCGGCTATCGTCGGCCTTCGTTCCGTCTCCGAGTCCGCCGATGGCCCTGGTGTCCGCCTGGTTCCGCATCCCGTTCTGGCAGCGCGTGCTGGCCGGCTTCGCGCTGGGCGCGCTGGCCGGCTGGGCCCTGGGCGGGGCCGCGGCCACCTGGTTCCAGCCGCTGGGCACGCTCTACGTCACCCTGATCAAGATGATCGCGACGCCGCTGGTGTTCTTCGCGGTGATCAATGCGGTCTCCGGCCTGGCCGGGCAGCGTTCGATCGCGGCCCTGGGCGGACGCACCTTCCTGTGGTTCGCCGTCACCGCGGCGCTGGCGGTGGCCGTGGGCCTGGGCGTGGGCCTGCTGCTCAAGCCCGGCGAGGGTCTGGGCGAACTGGCCATGGCCGCCGACTACCAGGTGCGCGAGGTGCCCGGCCCGGTGCAGGTGCTGCTGGACGTGGTGCCGGCCAATCCGTTCGCGGCGCTGGCCGAGGGCCGCATCCTGCAGGTCATCTTCTTCGCCGGCCTGCTGGGCTTCGCGCTGGTGAAGCTGGGCGAGAAGACCGCGAAGCTGCGCGCGCTCGCCGCCGAAGCCAGCGACACGATGATCCAGGTCACGCGCTTCGTGCTCGAGTTCACGCCCCTCGGCACCTTCGGCCTGATCGCCGCGCTGGTGGGCACCTACGGCTTCGAGCGGCTGCTGCCGCTGGGCGGCTTCGTGGCGGCGATCTTCGTTGCCTGCGCGCTGCACATCGTCTTCGTCTACGGCGGGCTGCTGCTGGCGCATGGCCTGAACCCGCTGAAGTTCTTCCGCGGCGCGGCGCCGGCGATGCAGGTGGCCTTCGCCACCGCGTCCAGCTTCGGCGCACTGCCGGTGTCGCTGCGCGCGGCGGTGCACAACCTGGGCGTGCGGCAGGAGTACGCCGCGTTCGCGGTGCCGCTGGGCGCCAGCATCAAGATGGACGGCTGCGGCGCGATCTACCCGGCGCTGACTTCGCTGTTCGTCGCCCAGTACTTCGGCATCGAGCTCAGCGCCGCGCAGTACTTCGTGATCCTGCTGGCCTCGGTGCTGGGCAGCTTTGGCACCGCCGGCGTGCCCGGCACGGCGGTGGTGATGGCCACGGTGGTGCTCAGTGCCGCCGGCCTGCCGCTGGAAGGCCTGGGCTACCTGCTGGCGATCGACCGCGTGCTCGACATGATGCGCACCATGACCAACGTCACCGGCCAGGTGCTGGTGCCGGTGCTGGTGGCCAAGGAAAGCGGCCTGCTCGACCAGGCGGTGTACGACGCCGCGCCGAGCAACGTGGGCCTGGAGGCCGGGGACCCACGCTGATGACGCCGCGCACGCGCGCCACCGCGGCGGGTTTCGCCGCCGTGCTGCTGTGGTCCTCGCTGGCGGTGCTCACCACCGCCACCGGCGGCATCCCGCCGCTCCAGCTGCTGGCGCTGGGCTTCTGCGTGGCCGGCATCGCCGGCGTGGCGGTGCTGCTGCGGCCGGGCGGCCCCGGACTGGCCGCGCTGCGGCAACCGGTGGCGGCGGGCGCGCTGTGCATCGGCGCGCTGTTCGGTTACCACGCGCTGTTTTTCCAGGCGCTCAAGCGCGCGCCGGTGGTGGAAGCGAACCTGCTCAATTACCTGTGGCCGCTGCTGATCGTGGTGTTCGCGGCGCTGCTGGGCGGCGCGCGCGTGCGCGCGGGGCAATGGCTGGGCACGCTGCTGGGCCTGGCCGCGGCGGCGCTGCTGGTACTGCGCGGCGGTCGCCTCGACCTGGCGCCCGCGCACCTCGCGGGTTACCTGGCCGCCATCGGCGCGGCGGTGACCTGGGCGCTGTATTCGGTGCTCAACCGCCGCTTCGAGGCCGTGCCCAGCAGTGCCATGGCCGGTGCCTGCCTGGCGGTGGGCCTGCTGGGCGGCGGCGCGCACCTGGCGTTTGAAACCATGGTGGCGCCGACGGCGCTGCAGTGGCTGGCCATCGTCGCGCTTGGCCTGGGGCCGACGGGTATCGCCTTCTGGCTCTGGGACATCGGCACCAAGCGCGGCGACATCGCCGTGCTCGGCACGCTTTCCTATGCCGCGCCGCTGCTGTCCACCGGACTGCTGCTGGCTTTCGGCCAGGCCCAGCCGCACTGGACCCAGGCGGTGGCGGTTGGCCTGCTGCTGCTCGGGGCCTGGCTGAGCGTGCGCGGTTCGCGGGCGGCCTGAGCGCCGGCGCCGGGACAGCGGCGCGACCCAAAAAAAGGCCGCCCCGGAGGGCGGCCTTCTTGTTTTGCATTGGCAGGCGGGNNGCGACGGCGCCTTCGCGACGGCGCTCGCCGCCGCGGCCGCCGGTGCCCTTCGGGCCGGCATGCGCGTGGCGGTCGCCGCCACCGGCGTGCGGGCGACGACCCTGGCGCGGGTCGCCGTCGCGGCGCGGCGGGCGGTTGCCCGACGGCCGGCCGTTGGAGGCGTTGTCGTTGCCCATGCGGATGCCGCGGCTGGGCACGAAGCCTTCGACCTCGACCAGGGCGATGTCGGCCTTGAGCAGGCGCTGGATGGCGCGCAGCAGGCCGCCTTCATCGGTGCCCACCAGCGACACGGCTTCGCCGCTGGCACCGGCGCGGCCGGTGCGGCCGAT
>DNNT01000132.1:0-5042 GCA_003497545.1 Arenimonas sp.
ATGGTCAACTGCAACCCGGAAACCGTGTCCACCGACTACGACACCTCCGACCGCCTGTACTTCGAGCCGGTGACGCTCGAGGACGTGCTGGAGATTGTCGAGGTCGAGAAGCCCAAGGGCGTGATCGTGCAGTACGGCGGCCAGACCCCGCTCAAGCTTTCGCGCGCGCTCGAGGCCGCCGGCGTGCCCATCATCGGCACCAGCCCGGACAGCATCGACCTGGCCGAGGACCGCGAGCGTTTCCAGAAGCTGGTCGAGGAACTGGGCCTGCTGCAGCCGCCGAACCGCACCGCCCGCAACGCCGAGCAGGCCATCGCCCTGGCCAACGAGATCGGCTACCCGCTGGTGGTGCGCCCGAGCTACGTGCTGGGCGGTCGCGCCATGGAGATCGTCTATTCCGACGCCGACCTCTCGCGCTACATCCGTGAGGCGGTGCAGGTGTCGAACGACTCACCGGTGCTGCTCGACCGGTTCCTCGACAACGCCGTCGAGGTGGACGTGGACATCATCGCCGACGCCGAGGGCAACGTGCTGGTCGGCGGCATCATGGAGCACATCGAAGAAGCCGGCGTGCACTCGGGCGACTCTTCCTGCTCGCTGCCGCCGTATTCGCTGCCGGCCAAGGTGCAGGACAAGCTGCGTGTCCAGGTCGCCCAGCTCGCCCGCGCGCTCAAGGTGGTGGGCCTGATGAACACCCAGTTCGCCATCCACATGGACGAACACGGCGGCGACACCATCTACCTGCTGGAAGTGAACCCGCGCGCCTCGCGCACCGTGCCCTTCGTGTCCAAGGCCATCGGCGTGCCGCTGGCCAAGATCGCCGCGCGCTGCATGGCCGGCAAGACCCTGGCCCAGCAGGGCGCCACGAAGGAAATCGTGCCGGACTACTACTCGGTCAAGGAAGCGATCTTCCCCTTCGCCAAGTTCCAGAACGTCGACCCCATCCTCGGCCCCGAGATGCGCTCGACCGGCGAGGTGATGGGCGTGGGCCGAACCTTCGCCGAGGCCTTCGGCCGCGCCGAGGAAGCCGCCAACATCAAGGCGCCGATGCCGGGCAAGGCCTTCCTGTCGGTGCGCGACCCGGACAAGAAGCGCCTGCTGCCGGTGGCCAACGACCTCATCGAGCGTGGCTACACCCTGGTGGCCACCGAGGGCACCGCGAAGTTCCTGGGCGAGCAGGGCATCACGTGCGAGCGCATCAACAAGGTGATCGAAGGCCGCCCGCACATCGTCGACCTGATCAAGAACGGCGAGATCAGCTACATTGTGAACACGACCGAGGGCAAGCAGGCCATCGCCGACTCGTTCTCGATCCGGCGCGAGGCGCTGCAGCACCGCGTCACCTATTCCACCACCATCCCGGGCGCGCGCGCCCTGATCCGCGGCACCGACACCCGTGACAACCCCCGGGTCTGGTCGCTGCAGGAACTGCACAAGGAGCTTCACGGATGAGAGCCCCCTTGACCACCAAGGGCGCCACGCGCCTCAGGGAAGAGCTCGAGCACCTCAAGTCGGTCAAGCGGCCGGCGGTGATCAACGCCATCGCCGAGGCCCGGGCCCACGGCGACCTGAAGGAAAACGCCGAGTACCACGCCGCCCGCGAACAGCAGGGTTTCATCGAGGGCCGCATCCAGGAGCTGGAGTACGTGCTTTCGCACGCCCAGCTGATCGACGTGGCCAGCCTCAACGCGGGCAGCCGCGTGGTGTTCGGCGCCACCGTCGAGCTGGCCGATTGCGACAGCGGCGACGAAGTGACCTACCAGATCGTGGGTGACCTCGAGGCCGACATCAAGCAGGGCCTGATCTCGATTTCCTCGCCGCTGGCGCGCGCGCTGATCGGCAAGCACGAGGGCGACACCGTCACCATCCAGGCGCCGGCCGGCGCCCGCGACTACGACATCGTCGGCGTGCGCTACGAGGGCTGAGGCCCGCCCGATGCCCGTCGTCGAGGCCGCGCCCGCCGTCGTCCTGCTGCTGCCCGAACGCCGGCGTTTCGCCGGCCAGCCGCTGTCGCCCGCGCTGGCGCGCGTGCTGGCGCGTGGCGACCGCAATCCCGACGTCGAGCCCGGCGAAACCGCCCAGCTCGCCCGCTGGTTCGACCTGCTGCCAAGCGGCTGGTCGCTGGCCGCCATCACCCGGCAGCGCGACGCCGGCGACGCCGCCGGCCAGGCCTGGCTGCGCGCCGACCCGGCCTTCGTGCGCCCGGACATGACCGGTGCCCGCGTGATGGCCATCGGCGAACTCGGCCTCTCGCGCGCCGAGGCCGACGCACTGCTGGCCGAACTGCGGCCGCTGTTTGGCGACGCCGGCTTCGCGCTGAGCGCGCCCGATCCCGCGCGCTGGTACCTGGCGCTGCCCGCCGGCGCCACGCTGCCGGCGTTTTCTCCGCCGGAAACCGTGCTGGGCGACGACCTGTTCCTGCACCTGCCCGAAGGCCCGGAGGGGCGGCGCTGGCGCGCCCTGCTCAACGAGGCGCAGGTGCTGCTGCACCACCACCCGGTCAATGCCGCGCGCATCGCGGCGGGCCGCGTGCCGGCCAACAGCCTGTGTTTCTGGGGCGCGGGCCGCCTGCCGGACCGTGTTCGCGGAAAGGTCGCCAAGGTCGCCAGCGACGACGCCACGCTGGCCTCGCTGGCGGCGCTGGCCACGGAAACGGCGGGCGAGGGCACGCTGCTCGACCTGCGCGCGGTGCGCGACTGGATGCCCGTCGAAACGCGGGTGCTGGAATCGCTGGCGTCCGCTGGCGGCGGCACGGTGCAGCTCGATTTCGCCGACGGCGCGGCCTGGACGCTGCGCGCCGGGCAGCGCTGGCGCCTGTGGCGCCGCCCGCTGGCGGCCTTGGCGTGACGGCCGCGCCGCTGCGCATCGTGCGCCGCGCGGTGCCGCCGAACGGGCCGTGGCCTGAGTCGGTGCCGCCGGTGCTGCAGCGCGTGTATGCCGCGCGCGGCGTGCTCGATCCTTCGCAGGGCGAGCTGAAACTGGCGCGCCTGCTGCCGCCGGAATCGCTGGGCCGCGTGGCGCAGGGGGCGGCGCTGCTGGCCGACGCCATCGCCCGAAACGCGCACATCGTCGTGGTGGGTGACTTCGACTGCGACGGTGCCACCGGCACCGCCGTGGCCGTGCGCGGGCTGCGCCTGCTGGGCGCGCGGCGGGTCAGCTACCAGGTGCCGCATCGCGTCACGCACGGCTACGGGCTCACGCCGGGGCTGGTCGAACACCTGCGTGCGCTGTCGCCCGACCTGGTGCTCACCGTGGACAGCGGCATCGCCTGCCACGCCGGCATCGCCGCGGCCAAGGCCAGCGGCTGGCAGGTGCTGGTCACCGACCACCATTTGCCCGGCGAAACGCTGCCGCCGGCGGATGTCATCGTCGACCCGAACCTGGGCGACGACGCTTTCCCGAGCAAGGCGCTGGCCGGCGTGGGCGTGGTGTTCTACCTGCTGCTGGCGTTGCGCCGCCACCTGCGCGAGGCCGGCGCGTTCAGCGGCCCGGAGCCGGATCTTTCGGCGCTGCTCGACCTGGTCGCGGTCGGCACCGTCGCCGACCTGGTGCCGCTGGATTTCAACAACCGCCTGCTGGTGTCGGCCGGCCTGCGCCGCCTGCGCCAGGGCCTGGGCCAGCCCGGCCTGCGCGCGCTGATCGAACTCGCCGGCCGCGAGGCGTCCACGCTGACGGCCTCGGATATCGGCTTCGCCATCGGCCCGCGCCTCAACGCCGCCGGCCGGCTCGAGGACATGGCGCTGGGCATCGAATGCCTGCTCTGCGACGACCCGGCGCGCGCGCGCGAACTGGCCAGCGTGCTTGATCGCATCAACGCCGAACGCAAGGAGCTGCAGCAGCAGATGGTGGATGCCGCCGAGGCGCTGGTGGCCGGCCTGCCGCTGGGCGAGGGCGCGGGCGAATTGCCGCCGGTGCTGTGCCTGCACGACGAAAGCTGGCATCCCGGCGTGGTTGGCCTGGTGGCCTCGCGGCTGAAGGACCGCCTGCACCGCCCGGTACTGGCGCTGGCACCGTCGGAGCCCGGCAGCACGCTGCTCAAGGGCTCGGCGCGTTCGATCCCGGGCTTGCACCTGCGCGACGCGCTGGCGGCGGTCGACGCCCAGCACCCCGGCCTGATCGAACGTTTCGGCGGCCACGCCATGGCGGCGGGCCTGAGCCTGGAGGCTGCCGGCCTCGAGACCTTCCGCCAGGCGCTCGCGAGCGAAGTGGCCGGCCGCCTGAGCCCCGAACTGCTGCGCTCGGAGCTGGCCAGCGATGGCGAACTCGCCCCGTCTGACCACAGCCGCGAACTGGCCGACCAGCTGCGCCTGGCCGGCCCCTGGGGCCAGGGTTTTCCTGAACCGGTGTTCGACGGCGTGTTCCGGGTGGCGTCCTGGCGCCGGGTGGGCGAGCGCCACCTCAAGCTGGCGCTGGCGCCCGAGGCCGGCGGNNCCATCCATTTCGGCGGCTGGACCGGGCAGGCCCCCGCGGGCCGCGTGCACGTGGCCTACCAGCTCGAACCCGACGACTGGAACGGCCGCCGCGGCGTGCAGCTGCTCGTCCGCCACCTCGCCCCGGCGCCCGCATAAAATGCGCG
Organism: Arenimonas sp.; assembly: GCA_003497545.1. Taxonomy (GTDB): domain Bacteria; phylum Pseudomonadota; class Gammaproteobacteria; order Xanthomonadales; family Xanthomonadaceae; genus Arenimonas. The sequence continues at coordinate 4,577 of DNNT01000132.1, forward strand.
GGTGGTATCATTCGCGGCCTTTCCCACGACCAACCGCGGAAGACCATGGAACTCAATCCCGTCCGCCAGCGCATCGCCGACCTCCGGGGCCGGCTGGATTCGCTCAGGGGGTATCTTTGACTTCGACCTCAAGGTCGAACGTCTCGAGGAAGTAAACCGGGAGCTGGAAAGCCCCGACGTGTGGAACGACCCCGAACGCGCCCAGGGCCTGGGCCGCGAGCGCTCNNGAGCGCTCCGCGCTCGAGAAGGTGGTCAACGGCATCCGCGGCCTCACCGACGGCCTCGTCGGCGCCAACGAACTGCTTGAACTGGCGGAGATGGAGAACGACGAGGACACCGCGTCCGCCGTCGTCGAGGACGTCGAGAAGTACGCCCGCGAAGTCGACAAGCTCGAGTTCCAGCGCATGTTCTCCGGCAAGATGGACTCGGCCAACGCCTTCGTCGACATCCAGGCCGGCGCCGGCGG
>DNNT01000132.1:5094-5278 GCA_003497545.1 Arenimonas sp.
GCGTGCACCGCCTGGTGCGCAAGTCGCCGTTCGATTCGGACAACCGCCGGCACACCAGCTTCACCTCGGTGTTCGTGTCGCCGGAAGTCGACGACAACATCGACATCACCATCAACCCGGCCGACCTCAAGACCGACGTCTACCGTTCGTCCGGCGCCGGTGGCCAGCACGTGAACAAGACCGA
>DNNT01000051.1 GCA_003497545.1 Arenimonas sp.
GGCAGCAGCACCTACACCTTCACCGCGCAGGTCAATGGCGACGCGCTCAACGAGCCGAGCGAGACCTTCTTCGTCAACGTGACCAACGTGGTGAACGCGGTGGTCGTGGACGGCCAGGGCGTCGGCACGATCGTCAACGACGATCCGCTGCCGTCGCTGTCCATCAACGACGTGAGCCCCGCCGAGGGCAATGCCGGCAGCAGCAATGCGGTGTTCACCGTGAGCCTCTCGGCCGCCAGCGGCCAGACGGTGTCGGTCAACTACGCCACCGCCGACGGCACCGCGACCCAGCCGGCCGACTACACCTCGGCCAGCGGCACGCTCACCTTCACCCCGGGACAGACCACGCAGCAGGTCAGCGTGCCGGTCATCGGTGAAACCGTGCCCGAGGCGAACGAGACCTTCTTCGTGAACCTCTCGGGCGCGGTCAACGCCACCATCAGCGACAACCAGGGCACCGGCACCATCCTCAACGACGACGTGCCGGTCACGGTTTCTCCGGGCAGCCTGCCGGATGGTGCGGTGGCCGCGGCTTACAGCCAGACCATCACGGCCAGCGGCGGCAACGGGCCCTACTCGTTCGCCGTGACCGCCGGCGCCGTGCCCGCCGGCCTCACGCTGGCCCCGGGTGGCACGCTCAGCGGTACGCCGACCGCCGGCGGCACCTTCAACTTCACCGTCACCGCGACCGACTCCAGCCCGGTGCCCGGCCCGTTCACCGGCAGCCAGGCCTACTCGCTCACGATCGCGGCGCCGACCATCACGCTGCCGGCCACGACGCTGGCCGACGGCAACCTGGACCAGGCCTATTCGGCGACGATCAACGCCGCCAGCGGCGGCACCGCGCCGTACAGCTACAACGTCACCGGCGGTGCGCTGCCGGGCGGCCTGACGCTCAACGCGGCCACCGGTGAGATCTCCGGCACGCCGACCGCCTTCGGCACCTTCAACTTCGACATCACCGCCACCGACAGCAGCACCGGCACCGGCCCGTACACCGCCACGCAGTCGTATGCGCTGGTGGTGATCGACGCCCCGCCGGTGGCCAACGCGGTCTCGGTCACCGTGCCCTACGGCGCGGGCGCGACCGCGGTGACGCTCAACATCACCGGTGGCGGCGCGACCTCGGTCGCGGTGGGCACGGCGGCCAGCAACGGCACGGCCGTGGCCGCCGGCCTGGGCATCACCTNNCCCGCCACGGTCACGGTGACCGTGAGCGACCCGGTCATTGCCATCGTGCCCGGCGGCCCGCTCACGGCCGCGGTCGGCGTCGCCTACAGCCAGACCTTCACCTTCACCGGCGGCGCCCAGCCCTGGTCGGGCTACCAGGTCACCAACCTGCCGGCCGGCGTGTCGATCACCGGCACCACGGCCAACTCGGTCACGGTCTCGGGCACGCCCAGCGCCGCCGGCAGCTTCGCGCTGAACGTGTCGGCCACCGACAGCAGCACCGGCAACGGTCCGTACACGGTCGGCCAGTCCTTCACGCTCGACGTGGCCGCGCCGACGCTGACCCTGGCCCCGGCCGCGGGCACGCTCAACGCGCCCTACGGCGCCGCTTACAGCCAGGCCTTCGTGGCCGGCGGCGGCATCGGCGGCTACACCTACGTGCTCACGGGCGCGCTGCCGGCGGGCCTGTCCTTCGCCGGCGACACGCTCTCGGGCACGCCGACGGCGCCGGGCAGCTACCCGATCACCGTGACCGCGACCGACAGCGGCAGCACCGGCGTCGGTGCGCCGTTCTCCATCAGCCAGAACTACACGATCGACGTGCCGGTCCCGACCATCGTGGTCACGCCGGCCACGCTTCCGGATCCGGTCGCAGGCACGGCCTACAGCCAGGCGCTGTCCGCCAGCGGTGGCATCGGGCCTTACGGCTTCGCGATCACCGCCGGTGCGCCGCCGACCGGGCTGACGCTGTCGGGTGCCGGCGCNNACGTCACCGCCACCGACGCCAACGGCCAGGCCGGCAGCCAGGCCTACAGCGTCACGGTCGGCGCGCCGAGCCTGGCGCTGTCGCCGGCCGCCGGCACGCTCAACGCGCCCTACGCCACGGCCTTCAGCCGCAGCTTCACGGCGACCGGCGGATCCGGCAGCTTCAGCTACGCGCTTGCCGGCGCCCTGCCCACCGGCATGTCCTTCGCCGGCAACACGCTGTCGGGCACGCCAACCGCGCCGGGCAGCTACCCGATCTCGGTGACGGCGACCGACACGACGCTCACGGGTGCCGGTGCGCCGTTCACGGTCACCAACGCCTACACCGTGGTGGTGCCGGCGCCGGCGATCGTGCTGAACCCGGCCTCGCTGTCGGCCGGCATCGCCGGCCAGGCCTATGCGGCGGCGTTCACCGCCACCGGCGGCGCCGCGCCGTACACGTACGCGGTCAGCGCCGGCGGCCTGCCGGCGGGCGTTTCGCTCGCAAGCGACGGCGCGCTGGCGGGTACCCCGACCGAGAGCGGCAGCTTCAACCTCACGGTCACCGCCACCGACCGCTTCGGCCAGACCGGNNGCCCCCGACGCTGGAGATCACGCCTGCCAGCCTGCCCTCGGGCATCGTCGGCGTGGCCTATGACTCGGCGATCTCGGCCAGCGGCGGCATCGCGCCCTACAGCTACGCGGTCAGTTCCGGCAGCCTACCGGCCGGCCTGTCGCTGGCGGCCGATGGCTCGATCTCGGGAACGCCGACCACGGCCGGCAGCTTCGATTTCACCCTCACCGCGACCGACAGCACCGGCGGCACGCCGGGCACGGCCAGCCAGGCCTACACGGTCGAGATCGTGTACGCGCCGCCGATCGCGGTGGACGACGCCGCCACGGTGCTGGCGGGCGAGTCGGTGGCGATCGACGTCACGGCCAACGACAACAGCCTCGCGCCGATCACCAGCGTGGCCATCGTGTCGCCGCCGGCCGAAGGCACGGCCACGGTTTCGGGCCTGGACATCGTCTACACCGCGCCGACCCTGGCTTCGCCGCAGGTCAGCTTCACCTACGTCGCCAGCGGCCCGGGCGGCACCTCGGCGCCGGCCACGGTCACGGTGACGGTGAACCCGCTGCCGATCCCGGCGGCGCAGCAGGCCAGCACGCCGGCTGCCACGCCGGTCACCGTGGACATCACCGCCGGCGCCACCGGCGGCCCGTTCACGGCGGCCGAAGTGCTGTCGGTCGCGCCGGCGGGTGCGGGCACCGCGGCCCTCGCCGCGGGCGGCAGCGGCTACCTGCTGACCTTCACCCCGGCGGCGACCTTCGAGGGCCAGGCCACGGTGCAGTTCACCATCAGCAATGCCTACGCCACCTCGGCGGCGACGTCGCTGGTGGTGACGGTCGAGCCGCGACCGGATCCGTCCGCGGACCCGGAGGTGCGTGGCCTGATCGACGGCCAGGTGGATTCGGCCCGTCGCTTCGCGACCGCGCAGATCACCAACTTCCAGCAGCGTCTCGAGCAGCTGCATCGCGGTGGCGGCGGCGGCAGCCAGAACACGCTGTCGTTCGCGGCCTCGCGCACCTGCGATGAGCCGCTGGTGGGCCACTCGATCGAACCCTGCGGCCAGGCCTTCGACGACGGCTCGGGCCTGGGCGGCATCGGCAGTGCCGGTGCCGGTGGCAACGGTGCGGGCGCCCCGGCCTCGGGCGGCGGTTCGGACAGCCCGTGGGGCACCTGGGTCGGCGGCATGATCCGCTCGGGCAAGCTCGACGGCAGTGCCGGTCGCGCCGGTCTGGACTTCGAGTCCGATGGCCTGAGCACCGGCGTCGATTACCGGGTCAACGCCGACCTGGCGGTGGGCGCCGGCTTCGGCTGGGGCCAGGACGAGCTCGAGGTCGGCCGCAACGGCAGCCGCATCGAAGGCAAGGCCCGCACGCTGGCGATGTACGCCAGCTGGCATCCGGGCCAGCGCTGGTTTGTCGACGGCCTGCTCGGCCTGCAGGACCTGCGCTTCGACCTGCGCCGCTACCTGCCCGGCACCACCGGCTTCGTCACCGGCCGCCGCGACGGCGACCAGTGGTTCGCCTCGGTGTCGGCCGGCATGGAATACCAGCGCGACGGCCTGATGCTCTCGCCCTACGCGCGACTGGACGTCGCCGAAGGCTCGCTCGACAGCTACGTCGAAACCGGCCACCCGGTGCTGGCGCTGGCCTACGAGTCGATGGACGTCGAGACCAGCATCGGCACGCTGGGCCTGCGCCTGGATTGGCGCCAGGCCCGCGAGTGGGGTTCGTTCACGCCGCAGGCCCGCCTGGAGTACCAGCAGGACTTCTCGGGCCGGTCCGTGGCCGAGCTCGGCTACGCCGACCTGCCGGGCGGCCCGGTTTACGGCGTCGCGGCCAGCCGCTTCGACCGCAACCGCTTCGTCGCGGGCCTGGGCATGCTGTTCGATACCCGCAGCGGCTGGAACTGGCGCGTGGAGTACCGCGGCCAGGTCGGCGGCGACGGCGAGGACCACGGCGTGCAGCTCAACGTGCAGAAGCAGTTCTGATCCACCCGCACCACGCGTGACCACGAAGGGGCCGGGCAACCGGCCCCTTTCTTTTGGCCCGGCGTCCCGAGCCCGCCGGCGCGCTAGCATTCGCCGTCCGCGGGCCGCTACCCTGAGCCCGCACATCCTCCGGAGGCGCCGTGGCGCACAATCAGTTCGAACTGCTGCGGCAGCGACGTTTCCTGCCCTTCTTCGTGGTGCAGTCGCTTGGCGCGTTCAACGACAACGTGTACCGGCAGGCCATCATCGGCCTGCTGTTTTTCCTGGGCACCAGCGCCGAACAGCGCACGCTGTACACCAACCTGGCGCCGGCGCTGTTCATCCTTCCCTACTTCCTGTTTTCCGGCATCGCCGGCCAGGTGGCCGAGAAGCTGGAGAAGTCGCGGCTGATCCGCATCACCACGATGATGGAGATCGGCATCATGTCGGTCGCCGCCGTGGGTTTCCTGGCCGAAAACATGGCGCTGCTGCTGGTGGCGCTGTTCGGCACCGGCCTGCAGTCCACCCTGTTCGGGCCGGTGAAATATTCCATCCTGCCCAGCGTGCTCAAGCCCGAGGAACTTACCGGCGGCAACGGCCTGGTCGAGATGGGCACGTCCATGTCCATCCTGCTGGGCATGATCTTCGGCGGCCTGATCTTCGTGGTCGCCGGCGAATACGGCCCGGAGGCGGCCGCGGCGGCCATCGTGGCGCTGGCCATCACCGGCAACCTGGTGAGCCGGAGCGTGCCGACCGTGGACGCCTCGGCGCCGGACCTGAAGATCAACTGGAACCCGTTCCCGGAATCGCTCAAGGCCTTCCGGCTGGCGCGCAAGCAGCTGGCGGTGCGCAACGCCATCCTCGGCATTTCCTGGTTCTGGTTCGTCGGCACCGTGCTCACCGCGCAGCTGCCCACGTACGCTGAAACCTACCTTGGCGGCGGCAACACGCTGTACCTGTTCTGCTTCGTGCTGTTTTCAGTGGGCACCGGCATCGGTTCGCTGCTGTGCGAAAAACTCAGCCACCGCACCATCGAAATCGGCCTGGTGCCGCTGGGCGCGATCGGCATGACGGTGTTCTGCGCCGACCTGTACTTCGCCCAGCCGGGCCCGGTGTCGGCCAGCGGCCTGACCGTGCGCGAATTCGTGGCCGCCGGGAACTGGCGCCTCATCGCCGACCTGGTGCTCATCGGCCTGTTCGCCGGCATCTTCATCGTGCCGCTGTTCGCGCTGGTTCAGAGCCGCACGCCGAAGGAAGAGCTCTCGCGCGTCATCGCCGGCGTGAACATCCAGAACGCCTTCTTCATCGTCATGGCGGCGGTGCTGGGCGTGGCGGTGCAGCAGCTGCTGGGCTGGACCATCCCGCAGGTGTTCCTGGCACTGGCCATCGCCAACGCGCTGGTGTCGATCCTCATCTTCAGCCTGGTGCCGGAATTCTTCCTGCGCTTCCTGGCCTGGATCTACGTGTCGCTGTTCTATCGCGTGCGCATCGAGGGCGTGGAAGACAACGTGCCCGACGAAGGCCCGGCCGTGCTGGTATGCAACCACGTCAGCTACATGGACCCGCTGGTGATCAGCGCCGCGGTGCCGCGCCCGATCCGTTTCGTCATGTACTACAAGATCTTCCGCATCCCCGGCATGAACTGGGTGTTCCGCGCGCACCGCGCCATCCCCATCGCCGGCGCGAAGGAAGACCCGGCGGTGATGGAAGCGGCATTCCAGGAAGTGAAGGCCGCGCTCGAGGCCGGCGAACTGGTGTGCATCTTCCCCGAGGGCGCATTGACCAAGGACGGCCACATCGCGCCGTTCAAGTCCGGCGTGGAGAAGATCCTGGCGCGCCGCCCGGTGCCGGTGGTGCCGATGGCCCTGCGCAACATGTGGGGCAGCATGTGNNCATCGCGCCGTTCAAGGGCGGCATCGAACGCATCCTCGCCAGCAACCCGGTCCCGGTGGTGCCGATGGCGCTCACGGGCCTGTGGGACAGCATGTGGAGCAAACGCGACAGCCGCCTCGGCCGCCTGCGCGTTCCGCGCCGCCTGCGCGCCCACGTCGGCCTCGTCGCCGACCCGCCGGTGCCGGGCACCGAAGCCACTGCCGCCTCGCTGGAAGCACGCGTGCGAGAACTTCGCGGGAACCTACCTTAAAAAGCCTTTAACACGGATGACACGGATAAAAGCC
>DNNT01000156.1 GCA_003497545.1 Arenimonas sp.
TGCGGCCCACGCAGTAGATGCGGCGCACGGGGAATACGGCGTCGCTGCCGCGCACGGGCAGGCTGGCCGGGGCGGGGGCGGGGATGACGGTCTGGGGCATGGGCGCGATTCCGGTGGGAAGCGCGCAGTGTAGCCGCGGCGGGGCGCGGCGAACCGTGAAGCCGGTCAGCGCAGGCCGAGCGGGCCGGCGGGGTCGCGCACGCGGGTGAATTCGCCCTCGATCACGTCCTCGCGGGGCGTGGCCGGCGTGCGTGCCGAGTTGACCAGGCGGCGCACCGCCGCGAACAGCAGCATGCCCAGGCCGATCACCAGGCCGAACGCGACCAGCACCAGCAGCAGCGCCAGGCCCAGCAGGCCGACCAGCACGCGCATGAGCGGGTGCCTCGGCTTCGAGGGGCAGTAGCTGAACATGCGGCGGAAAAAGAAGGTCATGCGTCGGCGTGGCAAACTACGGGAACCGGAGTATGGCGAGGCGCCGCGTGGAAAGTGTAAGCGGTTCGTTAATCCGGCTGGCCGCCTGGCCGCCGGAAGGGTTGTCGGAAACCGAGGTCGAGCTCGACGGCGAACGCCAGTCGCTGGTGCTGCTGCGCGCCGGGGATTCGCTCAAGGCCTGGCTCAACATCTGCCCGCACGCGGGCCGGCGGCTCGACTGGGCGCCGGGCAAGTTCCTGGTCGACCAGGGCCGGCTGGTGTGCGCCGCGCATGGCGCCAGCTTCGAACTGGGGGCCGGCGTGTGCGTCGCGGGGCCCTGCCGCGGCGCGTCGCTGACCGCGGTGGCGGTAGCCGTCGACGCGGCCTAGAACATCAGGTTCACGACCAGCAGCACCACCGCCAGGTAGGNNCGCGCGAACGGTAGCCGGCCGGGCCGGTCACCATGGCCAGCACCGGGTTGGACACGCTCAGGAAATTGTTCGAGGCCGACAGTGCCACGATCAGCGCGAAGGCCATCGGGTTGCCTTCGGCCGCCAGCGCGACGTTGATGGCCATGGGCACGACGACGACGGTGGCGCCGACGTTGCCGATCACCAGCGCGAAGGCCGTGGCCAGCAGGCCGATGGCCGCTTCCAGCACCCAGATGGGCACGTCGCTGCCGATGCGCTCGAGCACCTGCTGCGCCAGCCAGGCGGCGGCGCCGGTGGAGTCCATGGCCCAGCCCAGCGGGATCAGGCAGGCCATCAGGAACACGGTCTTCCAGCTCACCGCGGCGTAGGCCTCGTCCATGTTCAGCACGCCGGCCAGCATCATGCAGGCGGCGCCGGCCATCAGCGCGATCGGCACCGGCACCAGGGTGCTCAGCGCCAGCGCCATCGCCGCCACGAACACGCCCACGGCCCACCACAGCTTCTGCGGCCGGTGTTCGCCCTTGGGATAGTCGGTGACCACGACGAAGTCGCGGCTTTCGCTGGCCTGCGCCAGGTCGGTCCAGATGCTGTGGAAGACCAGCATGTCGCCGGCCTTGAGCGGCATGCGGCGGATGTCTTCGCGCCAGACCTGGTTGTCGCGGTTGATGGCGAGCAGGCTGATGCCGAAGCGCTTGCGCAGCTGCAGCTGGGACTGCGCCTTGCCGATGAAGGCCGAGGTGGGCGGGATCACCGCTTCGGAAATGCCCGAGCGGCTGGGGTTGAACAGGTCGGCGAAGTGGCGCAGGCGCGCGGACAGGCGCAGCAGGTTCTTCTGCGCGTAGTCCTGGATGGCGTCACGCGGGCCCATCACGCCCAGCACGCTGCCGACCCAGATCATCTGGTCGGCCGGCGGCGCCAGCCGCGCCTCGTTGCCGCTGAGCAGGGCCAGCAGCAGCGGCGCGTCGCGCTGTGCCTCGGCTTCGCCCACGCTCATGCCCACCAACGGGCTTTCGGCGGTGACGGTGAGTTCGTAGACGTCGCCCTCGATGCCGTAGGCGCGCGCGAAATAACTTTGCGTGCGGCTGGGCGCCACGCCCTTGTCCTCGGCCTGGCCGAGCCAGCGCTGGCCCAGCCAGCGCCAGTAGCCCAGGCCCAGCAGCAGCAGGGCCAGGCCCACCGGCAGCGGCGCGAACATTTCCAGCGGCTCCAGCGTGGCCACGCCCGAGGGCAGGTTGCGGTTGGCGGCCACCAGCAGGTCGTTGAGCAGCATCAGCGGCGAGTTGCCGATCATGGTCAGGCCGCCGCCCATCACGATGGCCGCGGCCACCGGCAGCAGCAGGCGCGACAGGCTCAGGCCGGTGCGGCCCGACAGGCGCGAGGCCACGGGCAGGAACAGCGCCATCACCGACGGGTTCTGCATGAAGCCCGACATCAGGCCGGCCAGGCCCGAGGTGAGCAGGATCAGCCGCTCCTCCATGCCGTGCGACACGCGCAGCAGCCACACCGCCACGCGGTTGAGCGCGCCGGTGCGGTCGAGCCCGGCGCCCAGGATCATGGTGGCGATGACGGCGATGACGGCGTTGCCCGAGAAGCCGTCGAACAGCTGGTTCGCGGGCACCAGCCCGGTGAGGCCCAGGGCCACCAGCACGACCAGCGCGGTGGCGTCGGCGCGGATGCGCTCGAACATGAACATCGCGATGGTGAAGCCGACCAGCCCCAGCACGAGCATCATGTCGCGGGTCAGGGCCAGGCTGGTGTCCATGCGTGGGCCGGGGTCCTCAGGTGCGGTCGTACAGCAGGTCCCAGACGCCGTGGCCCAGCTTCAGGCCGCGGGTCTCGAAGTGGGTTTGTCGCCGCCACTCCGGCCGCGGCAGCGTGCCGCGCGGGCCGGCCCGGTTGCGCAGGCGCGGTTCGGCGTCGAGCACCTCCCACAGGTGCTCGGCGTAGCCTTCCCAGTCGGTGGCCACGTGCAGCAGGCCGCCGGGCTTGAGCCGCTGGCACAGCAGGTCCACGAAGGCCGGCTGCACGAGGCGGCGCTTGTGGTGGCGCTTCTTGTGCCAGGGGTCGGGAAAGTAGATGCGCACCTCGTCCAGTGAGCCCGGCGCCACGTCGTCGCGCAGCACCTCGACGGCGTCATGCTGGTAGACACGCAGGTTGCGCAGGTTCGCGGCCGCGGCGGCGTTGAGCAGGCGGCCCACGCCGGGGCCGTGCACTTCGACGCCGATGAAATCGCGCGTGGGTTCGCGTTCGCAGGCGAACAGCAATTGCTCGCCATTGCCGAAGCCGATTTCCATGACGAGCGGGGCGCTGCGGCCGAACACCGCCGCGAAGTCGCGCGGCTGGCCCTGGTATTCCAGCCCGAAGGTCGGCCAGTGCAGCTCGAAGGCCCGCTTCTGCGCCTCGGTCTGCCGGCCCTGGCGCAGCACGAAGCTGCGGATGGGGCGGTGCCGCAGGGCGCTGTCCGGAGGGGTGTCGTCGTGCGTTCCGGTCATGCCCGCCGCGCCCTCAGAGGAAGTGCCCGTCGAGGGGCGAGGAGGCGCTGGCGTTGCGCTTCTTGGGGATGCGCCCGGCCAGGAACGCTTCGCGGCCGGCCTCGACCGCCTTGCGCATGGCGCTGGCCATCAGCACCGGATCCTTTGCGCCGGCGATGGCGGTGTTCATCAGCACGCCGTCGCAGCCCAGCTCCATGGCGATGGCGGCGTCGGACGCGGTGCCCACGCCGGCGTCCACCAGCACGGGCACCCTGGCGTTCTCGACGATCTCGAGGATGGACCAGCGGTTCTGCACGCCCAGGCCCGAACCGATCGGCGCGGCCAGCGGCATCACCGCCACGCAGCCGATTTCCTCGAGGCGCTTGGCCAGGATGGGATCGTCGGAGGTGTAGACCATCACGTCGAAGCCGTCGGCCACCAGCACCTCGGCGGCCCTGAGCGTCTGCACCACGTCGGGGTAGAGCGTGCGCGCGTCGCCCAGCACCTCGAGCTTCACCAGCTTGTGGCCGTCGAGCAGTTCGCGCGCCAGCCGGCAGGTGCGCACGGCGTCGTCGGCGGTGTAGCAGCCGGCGGTGNNCGGATGGCGACGGTGACGATTTCGGCGCCGGCGGCCTCGGTGGCCAGGCGCGTCTGCTCGAGGCCGGTGAACTTGCCGGTGCCGGTGAGCAGGCGGGAACGGTAGGTCTTGCCGGCGATCACCAGCGGATCGGCGGGCCGGGAGTCGGTGGCGGCGGTCATGCCCGGATTATGGCCCGATTCGCCGGACGGGTTAACCCTTTTTTAAGACCGGATTCAGCGGAATCTCACCCGCCGCCGATGGCGTGGATGATTTCGACGCGGTCGCCCTCGGCGAGCGGCCGGCTGCCGTGCTGGCTCCGTGGCACCACTTCCAGGTTGACCTCGACCGCCACCTTGCGGCCGGCGTGGCCGCTGAGTTCGAGCAGGTCGGCGACCGTCGCGGCCGCCGGGATCTCGTGTTCTTCGCCGTTGAGCAGGATGCGCATGGCGGCATTTTATCGCGTTGCGGCCCGGCCCGGCCGGCCGGCATAATCGTGGCCGATGCGGGTGTAGTTCAATGGTAGAACGTCAGTTTTCCAAANNTTCGATTCCCATCACCCGCTCCACATTCCCGACGGCGGCCGCGTGCCGCCGTCTTCCTTGGGGCCACGCCCCGCCTTGGAGGACGCCATGCCGCATCCCGTCCGCCTCGGCTGGCGTGAATGGCTGTCCTTGCCGGACCTGGGCATCGGCGCGGTGCGCGCCAAGGTTGACACCGGCGCGCGCAGTTCGGCCCTGCACGTCGAGGACCAGCAGGTTTTCCTGCGCGACGGCGTCGAATGGGTGCGCTTCGTGCTCGACACCGGCCGCTACGACGCGCCACCCGCCGCCGCCGAGGCGCCCGTGCTAGACCGCCGCCCCGTGACCGACTCCGGTGGCCACCGCACCGAGCGCATCTTCATCCTCACCCGGCTGCGCATCGCCGGCATCGAGTGGCCCGCCGAAGTGAACCTGACACACCGGCGGAACATGCTATTCCCCATGCTGCTCGGCCGCACCGCCCTGGCCGGGCGTTNNTTTCCTGGTGGACCCCGCCAGTTCCTTCCTGCAGGGCGACACGCCCCCGGACGCCTCGCCGTGAAACTCGCCATCCTGTCCCGCAACGCCAAGCTCTACTCGACCCAGCGCCTGGTCGAGGCCGCGCGCGAGCGCCGCCACACCGTGCGCGTGCTCGACCCGCTGCGTTGTTACCTGTCCATCGCCCCGGGCAAGTTCCACATGCGCTACAAGGGCAAGGAGCTCTCGGGCATCCATGCGGTGATCCCGCGCATCGGTGCCTCGGTCAGCTTCTACGGCACCGCGGTGCTGCGCCAGTTCGAGCTGATGGGCAGCTACAGCCCCAACCCTTCCGACGCGATCCTGCGTTCGCGCGACAAGCTGCGCTGCCACCAGATGCTGGCGGGCGAGGGCCTGGGCCTGCCGCTGACGGTGTTCGGCGACAACCCAGACGACACCACCGACCTGCTGGGCATGCTCGGCAAGCCCCCGCACGTGATCAAGCTCAACGAGGGCACCCAGGGCGCCGGCGTCATCCTGGCCGAAACCGCCAGCGCCTCGCGCTCGGTCACCGAGGCCTTCCGCGGGCTGTACGCCAACTTCCTGGTGCAGGAATTCGTGTCCGAGGCCAAGGGCGCCGACCTGCGCTGCTTCGTGGTGGGCGACCAGGTGGTGGCCGCCATGCGCCGCCAGGCGGGGGAGGGCGAGTTCCGCTCGAACCTGCACCGCGGCGGCACCGCCACGGCCGTGGAGCTGGA
>DNNT01000102.1 GCA_003497545.1 Arenimonas sp.
CGGTGGGGCCGGCGCCAGTTCGGAGGCCAGCCAAGAACCGCCCGGGCCTTCCCGGAGGTGGGGGAAGGTCCCCTTTTATGGGGCTCAGCCGGCCGCTTCGAAGCGGTTGGCGGCGACGTTCTTGCGGACCCTGAGCGGGTCCCAGATGCGGCCGTTCATGGCGATGTACACGCCGGCCGGCAGCGACTGCACCGCGCCGACCGCGGTACCGACGTTGAACTCGGCGTCCGAGCCGCGGAAACGCGCCGGATTCAGCGCGCCGGTGAGCACGATGGTCTTGCCCGGGATGGCGGAAAGCACCTTCGCGGTGTCGACCATGGTGTCCGTGCCGTGGGTGACCAGCACGTGCGCGGCCGGCTGCGCGGCGATGGTGGCGCGCAGCAGCTCGCGGTCTTCCGCGGTGATGTGCAGGCTGTCCTTGCGGATGATGGGGATCACCGTGAACCGGAAGGCGACGCCCAGTTCCTGCAGGATGCGGCCGATCTGCGGCTCGCCGACCTGGTAGTCGGACTTGTCGTCGAAGTACACCTTGTCGATGGTGCCGCCGGTGGTGACGACCAGAAGTTCGTCCATGGGAATCTCCTCCTCGGGGCCGCGATTATACGTTCGCGCCGCGGGCCCGGCGTGCGGCGAAGCGGGCGCGCATGCCGTCCCAGCTGGCCGCCACCACGAGCACGGCCGACAGCGCGGCCTCGGCCAGCGCGAGGCCGAGCACGCCGGGCGCGGCCCAGGCCACCATCACGCCGTGGCAGAAATACAGCAGGGCGGCCAGCGCACCCCAGAAGCCGGCGCGGCGGTGCCGCAGCAGCACCAGCGCCACGGCCGGCAGCAGCGGCGCCGAGAAGAACAGCGCCATCGCCCACGGCTCCACCCGTGCCGGCGGGGCCAGCCAGCCGTGCCAGGCCAGCTGCAGCGCGAACAGCGCCAACGTGGCGACGGCCGTGATGCCGGCGGCGCGCGTCATGCCTGCAGCTTCCGGGCGGCGTCGGCCAGGCGGCGGCCCAGGGCGCGCGCGAGCTGCTTTTCGTCGTCGGTGAGGGCGGGGTCGTCGGAGCCGCCGGCCACGTGGCTGGCGCCGTAGGGCGTGCCACCGCTGCGCGTGGTGTTGAGCGCGGCCTCGGTGAAGGGAATGCCCAGCACCAGCATGCCGTGGTGCAGCAGCGGCACCATCATGGTGAGCAGGGTCGATTCCTGGCCGCCGTGCTGGGTGGCGGTGGAAGTGAACACCGCCGCCGGCTTGCCCACCAGCGTGCCCGAGGCCCACTCGGCGCCCAAGGTGTCGATGAAGTGCTTGACCGGCGCCGCCATGTTGCCGAAGCGGGTGGGGCTGCCCAGCGCCAGGCCCACGCATTCGTCCAGGTCGCGCTTTTCCACGTAGGGCGAGCCCACCTCCGGCACCGGCGGCGCCGCGGCCTCGGTCACCGGCGCCACCGGCGGCACCGTGCGCAGGCGGGCCTGCATGCCGGGCACTTCCTCGATACCGCGGGCGACCTGCCGGGCGAGCTGGGCGACCGAGCCGCCGCGGCTGTAGTACAGGACCAGGATCTCGGGCATGGCGGGCTCTTGCGGGCGGGGACGGGGGATTATCGCGGATAAATCCGTCGAGGCCGCGTTTGTTACCCTTGCCGCATGCGACTGGAAGAACAGCTCAGGCAGTGGTGGCACCGGCTGGACCGCGAACGGGTCCAGGCCTTCGCCCAGTTCCTGTGGGCGCGTTTCCTGGACGACCGCTGCTTCGAAACCGCCGGCGCCCTGGCCTACACCACGCTGTTTTCGCTGGTGCCGCTGAGCATGGTGGTGTTCGGCGTGCTCACCATCGTCCCGGCCTTCGACGAATGGAGCGCCCAGCTTTCGAACTTCGTGTTCTCCAACTTCGTGCCCAGCTCGGCGCGCGTGGTGGAGGCCCACCTTCGCGACTTCGCCACCAGCGCCCGTTCGCTTACCGCGACCGGCGTGGTCGCGCTGCTGGTGTCGCTGCTGCTGACGATGTGGAGCATCGAGTCCACCTTCAACCGCGTGTGGCGGGTGCCGACGCCGCGGCCGCGGCTGGTGCGCTTCCTGGTGTACTGGACGCTGCTGACCCTGGGCACGCTGGCGGCGGTGGCCAGCCTGGCCGTCACGTCCTACCTGTTCTCGCTGCCGGCGCTTTCGGGCGAGGTGGCGGTGGACTGGAGCCAGCAGCTGCTGCGCTACCTGCCCAACCTGGTGGAACTGCTGGTGTTCACCACGGCCTACTGGCTGATCCCGCACCGGCGCGTGCCGTTGCGCTTCGCGCTGGCGGGCGGCCTGTTCGCCACGATCCTGTTCGAACTGGCCAAGCGCGGCTTCGCGGCCTACCTGCTCGGCGTGCCGACCTACGAACAGCTTTACGGCGCGCTGGCCGTGGCGCCGATCTTCATGATCTGGCTGTACCTGAGCTGGGTGGTGGTGCTGCTGGGCGCCAGCTTCGCGGCCTCGCTTTCGTCCTTCCGCTACCAGCCGCGCGCCCTGCGCCTGCCGCCGGGCCTGGAGCTCTACGGCTACCTGCGCCTGCTGGGCCGCATGAACCAGGCCCGCCGCGATGGCCGCGGCCTGCACCTGGCCGACATCCAGGCCGGGGAGCCGATGTTCACCGACGACCTGCTGCAGCGCATGCTCTCGGGCCTGTCCGCGCTCAACATCGTGCGCCGCGGCGAGGACGGCGGCTGGCTGCTCAGCCGCGACCTCGACACCGTGGCCCTGGGCGAGTTGCACGAAGGCCTGGGCCTGCGCGTGCCCGGCCCGGCGGAAGGCCTGCCCGGCTTCGACGACCCCATCGGCCGCGACGCCACCCGCGCCCTCGAACACCTCCGGCAACCCCTGCAGGCGCCCCTGGCCAGCAGCGTCGGCGGTTTCTTCACACAGAAACAGGACACTGCCCCGCCATGAAGACCCTGATCCCCGCCGCGCTGCTGGTCCTGCTGGCCGCCTGCCAGCCCGCCGCCGAAGCCCCGGCCAGCGCCGACGCCGCGCCGCCCCCGCCGCCCGCAGCGGCGCCGGCCGCAGAGCCCGCCACCGACGCCGCCCCGGCCTCCGAGCTGCCGGCCCAGCCCAGCCTGGTGGTGGAAACCCTCGACGATGGCCCCTTCGACCTGGCGGCGCAGCGCGGCCAGTGGGTCGTGGTGAATTTCTGGGCCACCTGGTGCAAGCCCTGCCTGAAGGAGATCCCCGACCTGTCGGCCTTCGACGCGGCCCGCGAGGACGTGCGCGTGATCGGCCTGGCCTACGAGGAGATCGAACCCGACGCCATGCGCGAGTTCCTGGCCAAATACCCGGCTGGTTACCCCATCGCCATCCTCGACGTGTACAACCCGCCGGCCGATTTCGAAACCCCGCGCGGCCTGCCCATGACCTACCTCATCGCGCCCGACGGCGCGGTCGCCAAGAAGTTCCTGGGCCCGATCACTTCGAAGGAGCTGGCCGAGGCCATCGACGGCGTCCCGGCCGCCGGCTGAGCGGCCTGCGACGAAACGTGCGGCCGGCGCGCCGGGCCGTTCAACGCAAGGGCCGGCCGGGTTTAGCATGGGCGGCACGCTTCCACGGACGCCTANNGCCCTGTGTGCACACCGCCGACGAAGACTCCCGCGCCCGCCGCCTGTTCTGGTGGCTGCAGCTGGGCGGCTGGACCGCCTACGGCTGCCTCGGCTACCTGAGCGGGCTTGCCCACGGCAAGGGCGTGGATTACTGGCGCCTGCCGCTGGGCGTGGCGATCACCGGCTTCCTGGTGACGCTGCTGGTGCGCCAGTTGCTGCGCCGGGCCTGGGGCCTGCCGCCGGCGCGTTTCCTCNNCTTCCTTTCGCTGCTGATCGACTGGTGCGGCGCCGACTGCCGCCCCAGCAGCACGCTCGGCTACGTGGCCTACGGCACCGGCCACCTGTACGTGGTGCTGAGTTGGGTGGGCCTGTACACCGGCATCAAGTACTACCGGCAACTGCAGCAGCAGACCCGCCAGGCCCTGGCCGCCACCGCCATGGCGCACCAGGCGCAGCTGAAGATGCTGCGCTACCAGCTCAACCCGCATTTCCTGTT
>DNNT01000172.1 GCA_003497545.1 Arenimonas sp.
ACGCGCAAGCTGTTCCCGGTGGCGAACACGCCCGAGGCCATCCTCGCACTCGGCGAGGACGGGCTGAAGAAGTTCATCTCCACCATCGGCCTGTTCAACGCCAAGGCGGCGAACGTCATCGCCGCCTGCCGCATCCTCGTGGAGCGCCACGGAGGCGAGGTGCCGCGCGACCGCGAATCGCTGGAAGCCCTGCCCGGCGTCGGCCGCAAGACGGCGAACGTGGTGCTCAACACCGCCTTCGGCGAGCCCACCATCGCCGTGGACACGCACATCTTCCGCGTCGCCAACCGCACCGGCCTGGCCCCCGGCAAGACGGTGCGCGCGGTCGAAGACAAATTGATGAAGGCCGTGCCGGCCGAATTCCGGCTCGATGCCCACCACTGGCTGATCCTGCACGGGCGCTACGTCTGCAAGGCCCGCAAGCCCGACTGTCCCAATTGTGTCATCCGGGACCTCTGCCGTTTCCGCGACAAGACCGCCGGCGACGGCAAGCGCTGACCCAGCGCCACCGGCACGGCCTTCCCCGGCCCTGCGAACGCCCCCGGCCCGGCCGGAAGGTGACCGCGCTGTCTTTCTTCTGTCAGCGCATCGTCACATGACGCCCCTATAAAAGCCGCCAGCGGGAACGACACCGTCGCCACGCTTCACCGGCGGGACCCGCGATTTCGCTCGGCACGCCGGCCGCCCGCCGCCGCCCGCACCCCATCCGCTGGAGACCCTTCAAATGGCCGTCCGCAACAAAACCCAACTGCTGCTCCTGACGTTCGGCGCGGTGCTCGCGCTGGGCGCCTGCTCCGATGGCGCCGTCGAAGTCGCCTCGCCCGGCAACGGCGTGTATCCGCCGCCGCCCCCGCCGCCGCNNCCGGTGGAAACGATGACCGGCCTTCGACTGACAACCCTGCTCGCGATCTCCGCCAGCGCACTGACCCTGGCCGCCTGCGGCTCCGCCGAGGTGGCCTCGCCCGGCGAGGGCGATTTCGGCGGCGGCACCGGCGGCGGCGGCGGCGGACCGGTCACCCCTCCCCCGGGCACCCCGGCCGCGGACTGCCCGACCGGCTTCGCCAACGTCGGCACCGTCGCCAACAACACGCTGCGCGCCTGCCAGCTGCCGAACAAGATCGTCGGCAACCTGGTGATCCCGAAGCGCGAGGGCACCGTCTATTCGATCTCCGGCCGCGTGGACGTGGGCGACGACCAGGGTGGCGACGCCAACAACCCGATCGCCGGCCGCGAGAAGGGCATCCTGACCATCGAGCCGGGCGTGAAGGTGTTCGGCGCCGCGGGCCTGGACTACATGGTGGTCAACCGCGGTTCGCAGCTGTTCGCCGAGGGCACCTCGAGCGAGCCGATCGTGTTCACCAGCCGCCAGAGCATCGAAGGCACCACCACCGTCGACTCGATCGGCCAGTGGGGCGGCCTGGTGCTGCTGGGCCGCGCGCCGATCAGCAACTGCCCGGGCAGCGCCACCCCCGGCACCCCGACCTGCGAAGCCCAGGTGGAAGGCACCAACGCGTTCTACGGCGGCAACCAGGCCGGCGACAACACCGGCCGCATCCGCTACTTCCGCGTCATGCACTCGGGCTTCCAGATCCTGCCCAACAACGAGCTCAACGGCATCACCCTGGCCGGCATCGGCAACGGCACCGTGATTGACCACGTGCAGGTGCACAACAGCTCGGACGACGGCTTCGAGTGGTTCGGCGGCACGGTGAACGCCAAGTACCTGGTGGCCACCGGCAACGACGACGACAGCTTCGACACCGACGTCGGCTTCAGCGGCGCCATCCAGTTCGCCCTGGTCGTGCAGCGCGACAACGGCGGCGACCGTTCGAACGAGTACAGCGGTTCCACCCGCACCCCGGCCTCGAACCCGAAGATGGCCAACGTCACCTACATCGACCGTGCCGGCGGCGGCGACGCCATCGTCATGAACTCGGGCACCGACACGGAGTTCTACAACGCCGTGGTCACCTCGCGCGGCGCGGCCGGCACCTCCGGCTCGTCCTGCCTGGACGTCGATGACGCCACCACCACCGGCACCTTCCAGTCGGTGTACTTCTCCTGCCCGCAGCCCTTCGCCGACGACGCCAATGGCGCCGCCGCGGCGCTGTTCAACGCCGGCAGCAACAACACCGCCAACGGCACCTCGACGCTGGTCAACACCTTCGTCAACGGCGCCAACGAGTCGGCCGTCCCGGCCTTCGCCAATCTCACCTCGGTCAGCCCCTTCTTCACCCAGGTGAGCTACATCGGCGCGGTCCGCGANNCCCCCTGCTAAGCACGCCCGGGCGGCGGGACATCCCCGCCGCCCGGTTCCGCGCCGACCCCGAATTCCCCAGAGGCCTCCCATGTTGAAGTCCCCGCTCGCCCGCACCGGGCTGTTCCTCGCGATCTCGGCCCTGCTGGCGCCGAAGCTGGTCCTGGCCCAGGACGTGGCCACCCAGGCGCCCAACGGCCAGGCCGCGGCCGCCCAGTCCGGCCCGACCGAAGCCGAACTCGACGCGATCGCCAACCAGCCGTCGGTGCTCGACCAGGTCGAGGTGGTGGGCGAATACATCCCGCAGCCGCTGCTCGAGACCTCGGAAGTGGTCTCGGTGCTGACCGCGGAGGACTTCAAGCGCAGCGGCGACGGCAATGCCGCCGAGGCGCTTTCCCGCGTCAGCGGCCTGAGCCTGGTGGGCGGCCGCTTCATCTACGTGCGCGGCCTCGGCGAACGCTACTCCGCCGCGGTGCTCAACGGCTCGGCCCTGCCCAGCCCGGAGCCGCTGCAGCGCGTGGTGCCGCTCGACCTGTTCCCGAGCAGCGTGATCGACAACGTGGTGGTGCAGAAGACCTACTCGGCCCGCTACCCGGGCGAGTTCGGCGGCGGCATCATCGACCTGCAGACCGTCGCGGTGCCCGACGAACCGTTCTTCACGCTCTCGATCGGCTCCGGCGGCGACACCGAAACGACTTACCGCTCCGGCCTGACCTACTACGGCTCGGAGACCGATTTCCTGGGCTACGACGACGGTACCCGCGACATGCCGCGCGCCCTGCGCGAGGCCATCGCCACCGGCAACCGCGTCGACCTGGCCAACTTCAGCCAGTCCGAACTCGACGCCATCGGCCGCAGCCTGGTGAATGCGCCGCTGAACCTGCTGCAGCGCGACGACCAGATCGACCCGGACTTCAGCGCCGAGATCGCCGGCGGCCGCAAGCTCGAGCTCGACTGGGGCAGCCTGGGCGTGATCGCCGTGGCCGGCTACGACAACAGCTGGCAGACCCGCGAGGGCGTGCAGCAGGAAGGCATCGTCGAGAACGGCGTGATCTCGCCGCGCACCGACTACGACTTCGCCTCCACCCAGAACGACGTGAACGTCAACGGCCTGCTGGGCCTGGGCGCCGAATGGGGCGACCACGAGATCCGCTGGACCAATCTGTACGTGCACAGCACCACCAAGGAAGCCCGCAGCCGCTTCGGCAACGACGAGCTGGCCGGCGCCACGGTGCGCGACGACTACACCGAGTGGTTCGAGCGCGAGCTGCTCAACACCCAGTTCGCCGGCAAGCACGCCTTCGGCGAGTACAAGGACTTCACCATCGACTGGCGCGCGGCCTACGCCGAGACCACGCGCGAAGCGCCCTACGAGAAGGGCATCCGCTACCGCCTGGTGGACGGCGTGTTCCTGCATAACGCCTCGCAGGAACAGAACTACACCCGCTTCAGCTCCGTCGAGGACGACGTCGCCAGTGCCGGCATCGACTTCGGCTACCTGCTCGCCACCGACGACCGCGATTGGCAGCTCAGCGCCGGCCTGGCCTGGTCGGACAACGACCGCGCGGCCGAGTCGCGCGAGTTCCGTTTCCTGGCCCTGGACGGATCGCTGCCGCTGAACGTGCAGATGGAGCGCGTGGACTTCCTGTTCTCGCACCCGAACATCGGCCCGGGCCTGCTGGGCCTGCGCGAGACCACCGGCGCCGACGGCGCCGCGGCCTACGAGGCCAACCTCGAGACGCGCGCGGTGTACTTCCAGGCTGAAACGCAGATCACGCCGATGCTGCGCGCCACCGCCGGCGTGCGCTACGAGGCCGCGGAGCAGTCGGTGACCCCGATCGACCTGTTCAGCGACGATCCGCTGCCCACCGCCGCGCCGCTGGACAACGACTACTTCCTGCCGGCCGCCACTGTCACCTGGAACTTCCGCGAGGACATGCAGCTGCGCTTCGGCGCCTCGAAGACCATCGCCCGCCCGCAGTTCCGCGAACTGGCGCCGCAGCAGTACCTCGACACCGACAGCGACCGCCTGTTCATCGGCAACCCCTACCTGGTGGACACCGAGCTCACCAACTTCGACGCCCGCTGGGAGTGGTACTTCGGCGAGGGCGAGTACTGGACCGTCGGCGGCTTCTACAAGCTGCTCGACAAGCCGGTCGAGTCGGTCGTGAACGAGGCCGGCGCCACCATCCAGCAGACCTACATCAACGCGCCGGAAGCCACCCTGTTCGGCGTCGAGACCGAGTACAAGAAGTACTTCGACCTGCCCTTCGAAGCGGCGGTGTTCGGCGACAGCCGCCTGTTCCTGTCGCTCAACTACACCTGGACCGACACCGAGGTTTCGGTCAGCGCCGGCGACGTGGTCTATCCGCTGGCCGGCGCCGGCTCGCCGCGCCCGGCCTCGGAGCTGGTGCGCGACGGCAGCCAGCTGCAGGGCCAGTCCGAGCACCTGGCCAACCTGCAGTTCGGCCTCGAGGACGCCAGCACGGGTTCGCAGGCCATCCTGCTGGTCAACCACGCCAGCGAACGCATCTCCGCCCGCGGCCGCCCGGGCCAGCCGGACCTGATCCAGGAGCCGGGCACCTTCGTCGACCTGGTGCTGCGCCGCGGCTTCCAGGCCTGGGGCCAGGACCTCACCGTGTCGTTCGAGGCCCGCAACCTGCTGGGCGAGGACTACGAGGAATACCAGGAACTCGGCGGCGGCCGCGTCGACATCAACAAGTACGAGCTGGGCACCAGCTTCTCGGTCAGCGTGACGGCAAGGTTCTGATGCCCGACGCAAGACCGACATCGGCGATGCACCACCAGGGCCAGCCCGCGAGGGCTGGCCTTGGCCGTGTGGCGGGCCGGATTCCCGACGCCCTCGCCGGGCGCGCGCCGCGCCTGCTGCAGGCCGCCCTGGTGCTGGCGCTGCTGGCGCAGGCCGGCCACCTGGCCTGGGTGCTGCTGGCGCCGCTGCCGGCCACCGACGCCACTACGCTGGTTCCGGCCCGCCGTGCGCTGGACCCCGCGCTGGCCGCGTCGGCCTTCGGCGGCTCCGGTGCCACTTCCGCCCCGGGCATCGACGGTTTGGCCCTGCTGGGCCTGCGCCGCCAGGCCGATCCCGCGCTGTCCACCGCCATCCTCGCCGACGGCGCCGGGCTGCAGCGCGTGTATGGCGTGGGCGAAGACAACCGGCCCGGGCTGCG
>DNNT01000140.1 GCA_003497545.1 Arenimonas sp.
CCTAGCCGCTGAGCCATGTAACGCTGCGACCATCCTGCTTTCCGCCGCACGGTCAGCATGTCGACTGGTCTGACAGGGTAAAGCGCTACGGTCTTTCGCTGAGTCACCATGCCATGGCCTCCATTTCCACGTCGCGCTGCTCCTGCTCCAGGCGCTCCAAGGCCTTCTCCGACAGGCGCGCCTCTCGCGTCTGCGGCTCGGCGTCGGTCAGCAGGTCGAGCCCCAGGGTGGTCCGCTCGACGATCTTGCCGCCCACCAGCGGCGGCAACTCGTCGTTGGCCTGGCGCTCGAACCACACCCGCCACATCATGCAGGCGCCGAGGTAGCCGAACACGGCGTCGTCATGTCCCCCGGGAATGGCCTGGTACTTGCCGCGCAGGTTCTGGCTGAAAATCTCCATCTGATCGAACAGCACCCGCGACACCGGTCGGATCGAGCCGTCGCGGGTCCACGACAAGGTGTGGTGGACCATCCAGTTGCGGGTGATGGTGTTGGTGTTCCACCCCGGCTTCCTGGTGTCCACGGGTCCCGCCTGCTGGCCGAGCTTCTGCTCGTAGTGCAGGGCGGGGTAGTTCAGCTCCACCAGCTTGTTGTTGGGGGTCTGATCCTTGTTGTTCTCGAAGCAGCCGTAGGCCCACCCGTAGTACTCCCCCATGTCGTAGGCCAGCTCCCCCAGCTCCATGCCGGCCAGCTTGCCGACGTACTCAGCGACCTGCACGCCGTCTTCGCAGCAGAGCCAGCAGATGGCCGAGTCGTCACCGTGTTCCAGGCCTTCCGCGGGGTCGCCGAACCACACGTAGTGCTTCTCGGGATTGGCGATCCGGTAGAGGCGCACGCCGTCGCTCACGCGGCCTCCACCACGCGCTCGAAGCGCACCTTGCCGTCGGCACCGCGCTGGGGCCACCCAATTGTATGGGGTGGCGCCGCGGCGGCACGCAGGGTACGAATGAGATCGCGGTCGAAGGCCAGTTTCATACCCACGGGGGTGAACATGCCGTAGGCGCGCGCGTCCATCTCGTCGGCCTCCCACTGGTCCACGAGGGCGGCCTTGGCGGTGTCGGACAGATGGGGGTTGTGGAACAGGCTCCAGCTGTGGAAGTCGATGTTCTTGCGGACGCGCATCACGTACAGGTCCTGGAAGATCCACGGGATGCCGTGCGTGCGGTTGAAGATCGGCGTGCAGGTGCCGACCAACTGGCCCTCGCGGTCGATGGTGCGCGCGTAGGTCTCCGAGTACACCTCCTTGGGCGGCACCTCGTCGAAGTGGCCTTTGTGGATCTTGGCGCCCTGAAAGGCTTCCCTCCCGGCGGAGGAGTACTTGAAGTCGATCCGCGAGCCGTTGGTGAAGCCGCAGTAGTTGTTGCGGAACCCGCCCTTCGCTGAGTAGTGCACCTCGTCGCGCACCAGCTCCCAGCCGAAGGACAGCTGCGAGGGCCCCAACACCTCGTCGGCGAAGGTGCGCTGCACGATCTCGATGGACATGGGCTCGGTGTCGTTGATGACCCACACGTCGATCGGCGGTTTGAACCGCGTTGAGCGGGTCTTGCTGATGAGGTTGATGCCGAGGCAGTCGGCGGCGTCCTCCATGAGGGCCAACAGGGTCTTGCCGCCGCGGTTGCCGGCGGTCACCCACCGCTGGCGGTGCTTCGACTGGCAGAAGCCGACTTGGCAGAGGTTGCCGTCGGCGAGGGTGTCGCCGAACGGCTGGAAGCGCACCAGCGGGAACTGCGCCACCTTGAGCACCTGCTCAAAGCCCCGCGGATTGGCCTCCGCCAGCACGTCCTTCAGGGCTGGCTGGGCCTCGAGGCGGCGCGCCAGCTCGGCGATGGCGGCGAAGTCGGCGCTGTCAGCTTTGGCCACAGACGTGTCGCTCGCAGACCGGTTCTCTCCCGCTGTGGAGGACGGGGATCATGCTGAAGTCTTCCGGAATGGCTCCCCATCTTTCGTCACCCAACCCTCGTCGTCGCACATACCACAGTGGAAGCCTTCGACAAGAAGGCCCTTGCCGTAACATGACGGACATTGGTGTCTCACGCGCTCGGGGGCGCGCTCGAAGACCTGCGACTCCGCGTTGTCCTCGACGAGGACCCAGCCGAGAGACGAAGCGAGAACATTGACAGCGCGCCGCGCTCGGTGGATCGCTTCGATCCCCAGGGTCACGTGATTGCCAAGATGGTCCTCTTCCCATCCACACACGTACCCGGGCTTGTCGATGCGCGTAATGCTAGACGTGACGTCCCTAGCCGCGATGCTGATTTCAACTCTGCGGACAGCTGGATTAGATAGGCGATCTTGTGCCTGTTTCCACCACATCTGTGCCGTGCCAGTTGAGGTCTTTTCGTGGTCTGGTTTACTCATCTATCATCAGATCCGCATAAGACGGTTGACTGTGAGTAGGTCATGCGGTGTGAAGATACGCCGGTTTGCCGAGTCGCGCCGGTCGGGGATGCGACCGCGGGCCACGTAGTTGACCAGCGTTCTTGGGCAGCAGCCGACGTGTTCCGCGGCGGCGCCGATGTGGAGCACGCCGTGGAGCGCGGCGCTCACGGGCCGACCCGCCGCAGCCACCCGTGGAGGTACTTCTTCTGGTCGGGGTGGGCCTCGCAGCGTTCCAGGTAATGCATCCCGCGCAAGCAGCGCAGCAGAGTCACGGCGGCCTGTTGGTCGCGTTCCGGGAGGGCCGCGCAGGCGCTCGTGGTGGCCGGACCCAGGTGGCCGTCGACGATGAGGCTGGCGCCGAGCACGTTGAGCGTGCGCTGCAAGTAGCGGATCGTGGAGCCCAGATTGACGTACATGTCGAACAGGACTTCGGCGAGGGGTTGCTCCAACCGCGCGCCGCCGATCTTGCTCCAGTACTGCTCGTGGTAGAAGGCGCGCACGTGGCGCTGCACCTCGGGCTGATCCAGCAACTGCCGATTCCAGGTGGCGCGGGCGAAGATGGTTTTCACCCGATCCACCAGCGCCCACCCGGGCCACTCTGGGTGCGCCACCCGAGAGATGCCGCGGTAGGTCTCGCCGCCGGCATCGTCGGGGTCGTTCACGTATCCGCCCTCGTGGCCCATGGTGGCCAGGAAGGCCTTCTCGAAATCCGCCATATCCCTTGACTCCGCCGTTGGTTGTTGCTATCTTGCATGAAAGATACAAAAGGAGGGGACCCCATGTCAAGCCTAGGCATCAGACCGCATATCAAGAAGATCCGCGGCTTCATCCAGCGCGAGCGCGTCTGGCGGGAGGGCGTGTTCCGCACCGGCACCCTCGACGAGAACCGCAAACGCGAGGAGAAGTTGGCCGACTGCGATGCCGCGCTGGCGGCGCTGGACGCGATCGAGCAGGTGTTCATCCCGCGGGTCGCACAAGAGCAGCTGCCGCTATGATCGCGACCGTGCCAACGGCGATCATCTTCGACCGCATCGGCAGCTTCATGCAGCCCTTCGTAGATCGCGCCAAGGCGCGCGGCTGGCGGGTGTACCTGGCGCAGGGCGAGGTCAACCTGGAGCTGTTGAACCAGTGCGACGTGATCTACTGCAACTGGTGCGACCATCTGGCGGTGAGCCTGGCGAAGCGTCGTTGGCCGGGGAAGTTGGTGGTGATGGTGCGCTCGTACGAGGCCTACCTCGGCTTCCTCGGTGCCATGGAGTGGGCCAACGTCGACCTGCTGGTATTCGTCAGTCCCCACATCCACGACTACTGCCGGTTGACGTATCCCCTACCGCCGGCGCTGCCGGTGCACTTCGTGCCCGACTGCGTGGACCTCGACCGCTTTCCCCTGAAGGCGGACCTGGCTCCAGGCAACCGGGTGGCCTTCGTCGGGCGCCTGGGGGCACCGAAGTGCCCGGAGTTCCTGGTGGCCGCGGCCTACGAGTTCCCGGCCTACGAGTTCTGCTTCAAGGGGCCCTTCGAGGACCGCCGTCTGCAGGCGTTCTTCGCCCTCCACGCCAGTCGTGCCGGCAACATCCACGTGGACGGCCCGACGGGAGACGGCCCGTGGTTCTCGGGGGCGGGGGTGAACGACTTTTTGGAGAACTGCCACTACATCGCCTCGCCGTCGTTCCACGAGGGCACGCACATGGCCTTGCTAGAAGGCATGGCGAAGGGCCTGTGCCCGCTGGTGCAGGAGCGGCCCGGGGCGGTAGTGGAGCCGGAGTACTCCACCTACCGGTCGATGTGCCAGTTCGGGGCGCTGTTGACGGCGGGCGCCCCGAGCGCCGACCATCGGTTGTGGGTGNNGGGCGGCTCAACTGAGGAGACCCCCCATGAAGTTGATCCTGAGCGAAGACGAAATCCTGACCGCGGTGCGCACGCAGTTCGAGGTGGACCCCCAGCAGGTGGTGACCTTGTGCGTCGTGCGCAAGCGGGAGGCCGACCGGCCGACGTTTTCGGCTGAGGTCACCGACCCCGAGGCGCCGGCCGTGGACCGCGCGCTGAAGCGCGAGCGGCGCCGGCGCAAGGTGGCCGAGGAGCCGGAGGTCTCAGCGACCCGGGACGCGGCAGCCGACGTGCCGCCCGCCCTCAATGGAGAGCCGTTGGGGGAGCCGGGGGCATGAGGTCTTTCCAGGAGATCGAGGAGAACCTCAAGATCATCGGCAGTTGCCATGACCCCGTAGTCGCCGAAGTGCTGGTGGTCATTGAGCTCCTGCTCGACATCAGGAGGTTGCTGTCAGGATCACTGGTGGTGCACGACGACGACGCAGTTACTCTGCGCGCGACCGTCGTTGGACCGCCGTGGTCGGAGCCGGGAGCATGAACGGGTCTTCTGTTCTGGAAGTTCTACGGGGCTTTTGTGCGGTGTTGGAGGGCGTCGACGGCCGCTGCGCAACTTGCGTTGCCGACGCCGTGGAGCACAGCAACGAAGTGCTTACCAGTCTCGGCATACAAGGGCGGTATGTGGTCGTGTGCGGCTATGACGACGCCACTGACGATGTGGTTTTCTTCGAGGAATTAGGGGCATGACGCTCGAATGGATCAATTTGGACGACTCCTGGCCACCGCCGGGAAAGCAGGTGCTCTTCGGCCTCGGGATGGACATGGGCCAAGTCATAACAGTCGGGCACGTGAGCGTTTCCACTGGGAAGATCGTCTGCGTTGGCTGTCCAAGCCCTTTGTGGTGGTTGCCGATACCGCCAGTTCCATACCAAGTTGCCGGAGGGAGGGCATGAGCGATCCTGTCATCCAGGTGTACCCACGGGACGACCGCAGCGGCCGTGCTGACGACTTCTGGATCAAAGCCGAGCACCAGGGCTTGGCGACCACCTCCAAGCACGTCTTCATCGCCGGCGCCGAGGCCCCACGGGTTGCGCCGGGCAACCTGGCCGGCTTGGTGCAGTGGTTGTTGGTGCACGCGGCCACCGACGAGCGGACTCCGGTGGGCGCGGGCCAGGAGCGCGGGCCAGGTGATACGACTTCCTGAACTAGACCCCGACTACCTGAATAGCCGGGGATCCTATCACGGGTCGGTAAAGCGGCATCAAGCCAAGCATGGGGAGCGGGAGCGGCAGGCCAAGATCAAGGACGAGGTGAAGTTGTGCCGGGCGCGGATCGCACANNCCGGTGGGCGCGGGAACAGGGGCAGCGATGAGGCAACGCCTGGCAATCCATGGGACTTTCCCTGGCACCAACCAGATGCTGGTGGCGGCCAAGTCGCATTGGGCGGTGTACGCACGGGAGAAGAAGCGGCTCACGGGGAAGGTCAAGTTCCTGGCGCAACTGGCGCGACTGCAGACGGTCGACGCCCCGGTGACGGTGCGTTTCTGGTGGTATGAAGCCAACGCCCGGCGCGACGTCGACAACATCTCCTCCGGGCAGAAGTATGTGCTCGACGGCCTGGTTGCCGCTGGGGTGCTGCACGACGACAGGCGCACCTGCGTGAAGGGGATCGAGCACCACTTCCCCGAGCCCGACCCGGATTGCCCCAGGGTTGAGATAGAGCTTGACACCACTTGATACCGGAAATATGTTCCCATTGATGAAGACTGCCCGCGCCATCGAGAACTGCGCCTGTCCAGCTTGCAGTCGTCGCCCGGCGACTACTGATCCCCTGCCGCGCGGCTGGTACTGGGATACGGCAGAGCCCGATAATCCTTGGGCGTGGTGCCCTACCTGCGATCCGATCCCGACTCCCAAGGATGGCGACTTTCAAGAGGTGTTCGACTTCGGCAGTGGTTCACTTAGGACCGGCTATCCCTGTTGGTCCTACAGCCCAGCTCTAGCATGACTGCGTCCATCATCTTCCGTCTCGGGCGAGACCCGCTTCCGGACCACGTGCCTGGCGACCAGCGGGAGGCGCCGCGGTGTGGCCGATGCCCGGCAACATGGGAGCCGGATGACCTGGTGTGCGCCGCGTGCGGGGCGGAGCAGNNCGCCAGTTGCCCTTGGGAGATAGCCCCTCCCACGCGAACCCTCAGAGGATGTCCCTCCCATGGACCCCGACCCTCTGAGGGTTTCGTGTTCCTCGAGCCCCGCAGTTTCGGGGCTACGCACCGGCCGGCTCCGTAGGAGCCAGGATCGCAACGGGGAGAGCCCGCCAGGTGACCGCAAGGAGCCGGCCGGAAAGTGCTTGCCTGAATGATCTACATAGGACGCTACGATCTGGGACGCGACCCCGACCACACGCGCAAGCAGCGCCCGCTCCCCAAGGCCACACCGCAGACGATGATGTCCATCCCCCTGTTTGGTGGTGGTCCGCTTCCAGACGAACTGCGCCCATGGTGCACCAGCATGGGCTACCTCAAGACCAACTACCGGTCGAGGCCAGCGGCCAGCGGCGCGCTGCCGGCCGGCGCGTCCCCGCCACCTGCTCTTCCAGCAACGCCACCCCGGACCCCCGACGTGGGACCATCCTCGGGAAGTCCGTGCGCATCACCTGCAACGGCGGCGCCGTCACCTGGCGCATTGCAGACATACCCCTCGCCCCGCGTCCACGGCGCCGGCGATGACAACTAACCGCGTGGGCAACTGAGCGCCTCGGCGCCATGAAGACCCTGCCCAAGCGGCAGGGGCCCCGTCACGGGTCAAGGTTCACCCCAAGCCCAGGACTAGCGGAACCTGGGCCACCGAAAGAGGACTGGCGGTATATCCAGTCTGGGCTAACCACGTCGGTCTGCCCTGAGTTGGCTACAGCCCGCACGGGCTCCGGTGCGTTCGTCGCCGGGGGCGAAACCGTTGGCTGTAGCACCCCCTTTGGGTATCCCTCTGAAACGGCCGACGGCGCCAACACCACAACGAACAGATCCACACCGCGGCAGGGGCCGCGGGCTCCATCCTGGGGACGGCTGGCTGCCGTCGATGTCGGCGCGGGTGTGCGCCAGGTGGTAGGGGGGCGAGGCTATGCCTCGCAACGTGGCCCACCCCTCCCCGCAGTACCGCCCTCTCCGTGTCTCCACGTTCGCCCGCGGTACACCCGTCGGAGGAGGAGTCCCTTCCATGGGGAGGGTACTGCTAGGGGAAGGGGGTACCAGGGTGGTAGGGGGGGGGTACAACTCGGGAGCACGGCCCGTGCTCCCACGTGCTCCCGCCGTGCTCCCAGAGGGGAAACACCCGTGCTCCCGCGTGCTCCCGTTGTGCCGCCAGTCAGGCGGCACCCGGTCCGGGCGTCTGCCCGGCCCCGTCGCCACCCGTGTCTCCACCCCGTGTCTCTCCCCGTGTCTCAAGGACGGGGGACAACGCCGGGAGCCCCGCGGGGAGCCCCGGCGGGGCTCCCGGCGGCGGCGGGTGAGCCACGGCGGCGGCTCTCGCGGTCCAGCGCACCCCGGGTGTTGCCGGGGTGACCGTTGGCATCGTCTCGCCCGGTGTGCAACAAAACGTTGCACGGACAGGGACTGGGGAATGGGTCCTGCCGGCCAGTACGGCATCTGCCGTCTCGAGCAGTCGTCGGGCGACGCCAGCGGTGTCCTCGAGGTGGACGTGCAGGTGTTGCGCGCCGACGGGGCTAACCGTCTCGAGGGACATCTGCGCGACCTCGCGCACGTGTCGCAGGAGGGCATCGGCGGCACGCACCGACCCGCCTACAGCTGCCTGGTAGAGGGCTTCAAGGACCTCGGGGAGTCTGGGGACGATCCCGGCGACGGTGGCGGCGAGCGCACCATGGAGAGCTGCGGGGGTAGCTGCCAGGTCGTAGAGGGACGATCCTGGGCGACTCCAGCCCATGGAGCGGGCCAGGCTCCGAAGGTCTGGGTGCTCTCGATACTCGGCGGGAGTGGCGAGCCACTGCCCGATGGCGACTGCGAGCTGATCGCGCGAGACTTTCGGCGCGCTCGGCGCGTCCGGCTCCTGCGCCGCCGGCGATGGGGCTACCGGCGGCTTCGGCGCCGTGGGTGCATCTACGTGCATGGATCCTCCTGTTCCACGTGGAACTTACGGCCATTCGGCAAAGATTTCCCGTGATTTCCCCTGAAATCGGCGATCTTTTCCCTTGACGCCGTGTCTCTATCTGTGTATCTTCATACTACACAGACACACACGGAGGAGGCGACCATGACCAGACAAGATGACCGCACACCAGCGCAGCAGCTCTCCCACCCATGCCTCGTAGTGGGTACCGACAGCTTCCTCTCCGGATGGGGCGGCGCCTCGGGCGGCGCCTCGTACGGCGCATGGGCGTGCGCCGAGCGGGACTGGTCCACTGTCGAGCGCTGGGTACGCCAGCGAGGCGACATGCGCCGAGTGCGCTTGGCCGTCGACCGCCCGGGCTGTAGATACCGACCCGGCAGCGCCTGCGCACACCTGCACATTTACGTAGTCACTCCAGCCCACCCCGCGCACGGAGGCACCACATGCAGACCGTCCGCGTAATCCTCGTGCGCGAGGGCACCCCGGACCCACCGGTCACGACTCCGGACGAGGTCGTCGACCTGCTCCGCGAGCGCCTGCAAGACCTGGACCGGGAACACTTCGTCGTCCTCCACCTCGACGCGAGACACGCCCCTACGGGTCTCGACACGGTCAGTATAGGCACCCTGTCCGCCTCCCTCGCGCACCCACGCGAGGCCTTCAAGGCCGCCATCCTGTCGTCGGCCGCCGCCGTCATCCTGGCGCACAACCACCCCTCCGGCGACGTGACGCCGAGCAAGGACGATGCCGATCTCACGCGGCGCATGGTAGAGGCCGGCCGCATCATTGGAATCGAGGTCATCGACCACATCATCATAGGCGATGGCCACCACCTGTCATTCAGAGAAAGAGGACTCATCTGACTCGTGCGGGGCGCCTGCGGGCGCCTCGGAACCGGTCGGCGTCCACCACACACGGAGGCACACATGGCCACATCGCACTACGCCAACCCCGGATCAGCCCTGCGCGCTGCACGGCGCGGGAACCCTCGCAACCTCCCCTGTCCAACCTGCAAGCAGCCCAACCGCTTGACGCCCGCCGACGTACGCCGCGGCTACCAGTGCGACGCCTGCGCCGACCGCGAGGAAGGCGCGGGTGACGGACGGCCGGGCTGAGGCGGCCCGGCCGGTGCGCCGGCTCCTCGGGTAACTCGTGCGGGGCGCCTGCGGGCGCCCGCCCTCG
>DNNT01000157.1 GCA_003497545.1 Arenimonas sp.
CAAGCGCGAGCCGGTGAAGATCGAGCCGCCGCCCAAGCCCGTCATCGAAAAATCCGAACGCGCCCAGCGCGAGCAGCAGATCCCGCTGTTCAACGCCGCGGGCGGCGAGGGCCTGCCGCCGCTGTCGCTGCTCGACGACCCCAAGGAGCAGCCCAAGGGGTATTCCGAGGAGACCCTGGAAACCCTGTCGCGCCAGATCGAGTTCAAGCTCAAGGACTTCCGGGTCGAAGTGCAGGTGGTCGGCGCCTATCCGGGCCCGGTGATCACCCGCTTCGAGATGGAGCCGGCGCCGGGCGTGAAGGGCAGCCAGATCAGCTCGCTCGACAAGGACATCGCCCGCGGCCTGAGCGTGAAGTCGGTGCGCGTGGTCGACGTCATCCCGGGCAAGTCGGTGGTGGGCCTGGAAATCCCCAACTCGCACCGCGAAACCATCTACCTCAGCGAAATCCTGCGCTCCAAGGAATACGACAAGCTGGCCTCGCCGCTGGCCATGGCGCTGGGCAAGGACATCGCCGGCCGCCCGGTGGTGGTCGACCTGGCCCGCATGCCGCACCTGCTGGTGGCCGGCACCACCGGCTCGGGCAAGTCGGTGGGCGTGAACGCCATGGTCCTGAGCCTGCTCTACAAGAGCAGCGCCAAGGACGTGCGCATGCTGATGATCGACCCGAAGATGCTGGAGCTGTCGGTCTACCAGAACATCCCGCACCTGCTGGCGCCGGTGGTCACCGACATGAAGGAGGCCGCCAACGGCCTGCGCTGGTGCGTGGCCGAGATGGAGCGCCGCTACAAGCTGATGAGCGCCGTGGGCGTGCGCAACCTGGCCGGCTTCAACCGCAAGGTGAAGGACGCCCAGGACGCCGGCCAGCCGCTGATGGACCCGCTGTTCCGCCCCAACCCCGACCTGGGCGAAGTGCCGCGCCCGCTCGAGGCGCTGCCCTACATCGTCGTGTTCATCGACGAATTCGCCGACATGATGATGATCGTCGGCAAGAAGGTCGAAGAGCTCATCGCCCGCCTGGCGCAGAAGGCCCGCGCCGCCGGCATCCACCTGATCCTGGCCACCCAGCGCCCCTCGGTGGACGTGATCACCGGCCTGATCAAGGCCAACATCCCGACCCGCATCGCCTTCCAGGTGAGCTCGAAGATCGACTCGCGCACGATTCTCGACCAATCGGGCGCGGAAACCCTGCTGGGCAACGGCGACATGCTCTACCTGCCGCCCGGCACCGCCATGCCCGAGCGCGTGCACGGCGCCTTCGTCAGCGACGACGAGGTGCACCGCGTGGTGGCCCACCTGCGCCAGAACAGCTCCGGCCCCGATTACATCGAGGGCGTGCTGGAGGAAGTGCAGTCCATGGGCGACGGCGTGGTCATCGGCCCCACCGGCCTGCCGGAATCCGGCGGTGGCGCCGGCGACGAGTCCGACCCGCTGTACGACGAGGCGGTGAAGGTGGTCACCGAAACCCGCCGCGCCTCCATTTCCGGCGTGCAGCGGCGCCTGAAGATCGGCTACAACCGCGCCGCCCGCCTGATCGAGGCCATGGAAGCCGCCGGCATCGTCACGCCGCCGGAACACAACGGCGACCGCCAGGTCATCGCCCCGCCGCCGCCGCGCTGAGCCGCGCACAAGCGCGGTTCAGGCGCCCGCGGCAAGACTTGCACACAACCCCAACACCGGTCCCGCCCATGCGCCTGTTCCTGTTGTCCTGCCTCCTGGTCGCCGCCCCGCTGGCCCACGCCGGCGCCCGCGAAAAGCTCGACGCCTTCAGCGGCGGCGTGCAGGGCCTGTCCGCGCAGTTCCAGCAGCGCGTGTACGACCCGGAAGGCCGGATGACGGAGTCGTCCAGCGGCTCGGTGGCGCTCAAGGCGCCGCGGCAGTTCCGCTGGGAGTACACCCAGCCCTTCCCGCAGCTGATCGTGGCCGACGGCGACCACATCTGGATCCACGACCCCGACCTCGAGCAGGTCAACGTGCGCAACCAGAGCTACGAGGAGCAGGTGAGCCCGCTGGCCGTGCTGATCGACCCGGCCGAGCTCGACCGCCAGTTCAAGGTGACGGACGGCGGCGCCGGCCAGGGCCTGGAATGGCTGGAACTCACCCCGCGCAAGCCCGACGACGCGCCCTTCGAGCGCGCCCGCCTGGGCTTCGACGCCGCCGGCCTGGCTACCATGGAAATGCACGACGGCCTGGGCCAGCGCACCGAGGTGCGTTTCACCGGCTGGAGGCGCAATCCGGCCTTCGCCGCGGGCACCTTCGCCTTCACCCCGCCGCCGGGCACCGACGTGGTGGGCGAGGTGAGCGAGAGCGCCGAGGTCATTCCCCTCGCCGAGTGAGCGGGCGGATTAGAATGCGGGCGTGACCCGCAAGAAACCCGCCAGCGACTCCCTGTTCCAGCCGCCCGAGGGCCTCAAGCCCCTGGCCGAGCGCATGCGCCCGGCCACGCTGGACGACATGGTAGGCCAGCGCCGGCTGCTCGCGCCGGGCAGCGCGCTGCGGCGCGCGGTGGAAGCCGGCAACGTGCACTCGATGATCCTCTGGGGCCCGCCGGGCTGCGGCAAGACCACGCTGGCGCTGCTGCTGGCGCGTTACGCCGAGGCCGAGTTCGTGGCCATTTCCGCCGTGCTGTCGGGCCTGCCCGAAGTGCGCCAGGTGCTGGCCGCGGCCGGCGAGCGTTTCGCGCAGGGCCGGCGCACGGTGCTGTTCGTGGACGAGGTGCACCGCTTCAACAAGACCCAGCAGGACGCCTTCCTGCCGCACATCGAGCGCGGCAGCATCCTGTTCGTCGGCGCCACCACGGAAAACCCCAGCTTCGAGCTCAACTCGGCGCTGCTCTCGCGCTGCCGCGTGCACGTGCTGGAAGCGGTGTCGGTGGACGACATCGTCGAAGCGCTGCGCCGCGCCCTGGCCGATGAAACGCGGGGCCTGGGCGGGCAGGGCGTGCGCGCTTCCGACGAGCGCCTGCGCGACATCGCCGGCGCCGCCGACGGCGACGTGCGCCGCGCCCTGACCCTGCTCGAGATCGCCGCCGAGCTGGCCGCCGACGAAGGCGGCGAAGTCACCGAGGCCACCCTGGCCCAGGTGCTGGCCGACCGCACGCGCCGCTTCGACAAGCAGGGCGAGCAGTTCTACGACCAGATCTCGGCCCTGCACAAATCCATGCGCAGTTCGAACCCCGACGCCGCGCTGTACTGGTTCACGCGCATGCTCGACGGCGGCTGCGACCCGGTCTACCTGGCGCGCCGGCTCACCCGCATGGCGGTCGAAGACGTCGGCCTGGCCGACCCGCGCGCCCTGCAGATGGCCATCGAAGCCTGGGAAGCCTACGAGCGCCTGGGCAGCCCGGAAGGCGACCTGGCGCTGGCGCAGCTGGTGATCTACCTGGCCAGCACCGCCAAGTCGAACGCCGCCTACACCGCCTTCAAGGCCGCCCAGGCCGACGTGCGCGAGGCCGGAACGCTCGAGGTGCCGATGCACCTGCGCAACGCGCCGACCAAACTCATGAAGCAGCTCGGCTACGGCACCGGCTACCAGTACGACCACGACGCGCCCGACGGCGTGGCGCTGGGCCAGACCGGTTTCCCCGACGCCATGGGCGAGCGCGTGTATTACGAGCCGGTCGAGCGCGGCCTCGAGATCAAGCTCAAGGAAAAGCTCGACCGCCTGCGCGCCGCCCGCGCCGCCGCCCGCAGGCCCTGACTCAGGGCGCCACGTCGGTGCGCATCACCGGGTAGAGCCGGAAGCGTTCGTCCCAGGACGAATGCCGGCGGTAGAAGAACTCCAGCCGCGCCTGCGGATCGGCGGCGAAGGCCGGGTCGTACTGCAGGCGCCTGGCGAAGGCCGCCGCGAGCGCGGGGTCTTCCGCCAGCATCTTGCGGGCCACGTCCTCGGCCACGTAGTCCTCCATGTATTCCTTGCGCTCGAAGGCGTTGTTGAATTCGCCCCAGGCCAGCAGGGAGTCCGGCGCCTTGGGTTCCAGCATCGCCATCACCAGGCGCGCGCCGGGCTGGCGCAGCGGCACGTAGAGCGAACCGGCGGGGATGTGGCGGGTTTCCCTGGCCCAGTCGCCGGTGACGGCGAGGGTCTGGTGGCCTTCGACCGAGCCGGCGGAGAGCCGGGTGGTTTCGGCGCGGAAGACTTCGACGTCGCGTTTGCCGCCATTGGCGATTTCGCGGAACTGCACGCCGTGCAGGCGCAGCTTCGCGCCCACGAAGGCGGCGTGTTCGGCCGGCACGATATAGCCTGCGGCCGGCGCGGCGACAGTAACGCTCGGCTGCACGTCGTCGCGCAGCGGGATGCGCCAGACCTGCGGCGTGGTTTCGTCGTAGCGGGTCATCAGCGCGCCGGAGATTTCCGAGGGCGTGCGGGTGTAGGCGTAACCGCGGAAGTCGATCAGGCGTGCTTCCGGGCCCGCGGTGAAGGCCAGCGGCTGCGGGGCGCCATCGGGCGCGCCGGCGCGGGCGTCGGCCTCGCGGGCCAGGCGCTGCCAGGCCCGGCCGTTCGCGGCGAGGCGCTCGAGCACCGACACCACCGTGTTGCGGGTGATGCGCACGCGGTGCGGGTATTCGCGCCACGAATGGGTTTCCACCAGCATGGCCAGCCGGTTGCGCAGCCAGAAATAGCCGGTGGAAAAACGCGGCGGCGCCACGCCGTCGGCGAAGCCCGAGCTCGGGTCGTCGGAGACCACGAAGGAGGGATAGAAGGGCAGGGGCAGCGAGCCCTGCTTTTCCAGGTCGGCGATGACGCCGTCGCGCCAGGCGCGGCCGGCCTCGCGCAGGGCCGGGTCGCCGGCGTGCACGGGTTCCACCTGGATGGAGATGTCGTGTTCGAACTGGGCGCCGTCGGTGGCGTGCAGGTCCACCACCGCCAGCGGGTTCCAGGCCTGCACCAGGCCCAGCATGGCCTGCATTTCGGGCGAGTCGGCCTTGAGGTAGTCGCGGTTGAGGTTGTAGTTCTGCGCCGTGGTGCGCCAGCCCATTTCCACCGGGCCGCGCTGGTTGGGGCGGTTCCAGGGGCCGAAGCGCTCGTGGCCGTCCACGTTGAAGACCGGCACGAACACCAGCACCAGCTTGTCGAGCGCGCCCTGGGCGGCCTTGCCTTCCAGCACTTCGCGAAGGGCCAGGAAACCGGCGTCCTTGCCGTCGATCTCACCGGCGTGGATGCC
>DNNT01000080.1 GCA_003497545.1 Arenimonas sp.
CGCCGGTCCGATTTCGTGGATGTCAACTACGCCATCCACCTGCCGCTGGTGGACCGGCTGATGGGCACGCACCGGCTGCCGGCCGACGGGAGCTGGCCCGAAGAGTACGGCGTGCTGGAGCCCGCCACCGTACCGGCGGGCTTCTGGCGCCAGCACCTGGCCCCCTTCCTGCCGGCGCGCGCCTCAGCGCCGGCGCAGCGACAGCGGCCAGGCCACGGCGAGCACCAGGGCGGCGGCGGGTAGCAGCCAACCATGCCGGGCCAGGCTCAGGGCCGGATCCAGCGTGGCGTTGAGGATCGGGTCGCCCTGCACGCCGATGTAGGCCAGGAACACCAGCGCCAACTCGAACGGCCGCGGATTGCGGCAGGCCGTGGCCAGCGCCAGGCCCGACACCGCCACGCTCGCGCCGACGACCAGCAACGCCGCGGCGGCGAGCGCATCGCCACCGGCGAACGACTTCAGCAGCGCTGGCAGCGCCACGGCCCAGGCCAGGCCCAGCGACATCGCCAGCCGCGCCAGCAGCACCCGCCGCCCCGCCCCGGCCGCGCTGAACACCAGCGCCGCGGTGCCGGTGTCGCGCTCGCGCAGCGCGCCGCGCGCGAACACGTCCACGCACAGCAGCCAGGCCAGGATCACCGCGATCGCCTGCCCTTTCGCCGGCGCGAAGACCTGCACGCCCCAGAGCACGGCCAGGGCCAGCCACCAGGTCAGGCGGCGCTGGCGCAGCACCAACTTGGCCTCGGCGGCCACCAGGCGGCCGGCGGCGAAACCTTCCAGCGGGCGCAGCAACGCGTCGAGCCAGCGCAGTCGAAGTCCCGCGCGCTCGCCGGCGGCGCCGGTGCGTGCCTCGCTGCGCGCCGCGGCCCAGTCGAGCAGCGGCGACAGCGCCACCACGCCGGCCATGCCCGCCAGCAGCCAAAGCGCACGGCCCAGCAGGTCCCAGGCGCGCGGCGACCACGACTCCCAGGCGAAGGTGCGGATGCCGCCTTCCATGACGCTCACGCCAATGCTGAATTCGCCCGCGTCCAGGCCCGGCTCGGCCACCTTCAGCCAGGCGCCGATGTCGCGCATGGCCAGCGACAGGCCGGTGGGTTCGCTCAGCCAGGTGTTCGCCGCCCAGGCGTGGTCCACCGGGTCGAAGCGCTCGGCCAGGCTGATGAAGACGAAGATCCAGAGGAAAAAATAGAGCACGTTGCCGCCGCTGCGCCGCAGCCAGGGCAGCAGGTCGAAGAGGATGGCGAAAAACGCCGCCACGCCCAGCGCCGGCATGGCGAACACCAGGCTGGGCAGCACCAGCTGCCAGGCGTCGATGGCGGTGGACTCGCCACGCTGCCACTGCGCCGCCAGTCCCACGCACAGGCCCAGCGCCAGCAACAGGGCGAACACCAGCATGTGGCTCGACCACTTCGCCAGCAGGTAGCCGGGGCGTGTCATGGGCGTGGC
Organism: Arenimonas sp.; assembly: GCA_003497545.1. Lineage (GTDB taxonomy): Bacteria > Pseudomonadota > Gammaproteobacteria > Xanthomonadales > Xanthomonadaceae > Arenimonas. The sequence goes on from DNNT01000080.1 coordinate 1,444, forward strand.
CACCAGCAGCTGCCAGACCCGCGTCTCGAAATCGCGCGACAGGGTGCCACGCACGATGTAGAAGCCCGCCAGAGACACCATGCTGGCGTAGAGCAGGCCGAGCACCATGCCGACCCAGGCGCTGTTGTACAGGCCGCGCGCGCCGCCGAATCCCACCGTCAGGTAGCCCGCCTCCGCCGGCGGGAACAGCCACCAGGTGGCGATGCCCATCGCGCCCAGCACCACCCAGAAACGCGTGCTGCGACTGCGCTCGCGGAAGTCGGCGGTGACGATCGCGGCGAAGCGCCGCAGCGCGTCCATGTCAGCGCGCGCCGTGGCGGTCGAGCAGCCAGAGGTAGGCGTCTTCGAGGCTGGGCTCGACCTCGATGGCGCCCGGGCCCGGCGCATCGGCCGACACCACGCGCAGGCGGATGCCGTCCGGCCGGCGCAGGGAACTGCTGATGGCGAGGCGGCCGCGCGCCTCGGCCAGCGCGGCCTCGGGCACGGTCCAGTCCCAGGCGTGGCCACGGGCCTGCGCCACCAGCGCCTCGGGCTCGCCGTGGAACAGGCGTCGGCCTTTCGCCATCACCGCCAGCGTGGTGGCGCTGGCCTCGATGTCGGACACGATGTGGGTGGACAGGATGACCAGTCGCTGGCCGGCCAGGTCGGTGATCAGGTGGCGGAAACGCAGGCGCTCCTCGGGATCCAGGCCCACCGTGGGTTCGTCCACGATCAACAGCTGCGGGTCGTTGAGCAGGGCCTGGGCGATGCCGACGCGCTGGCGCATGCCGCCGGAGAACTGGTGCGGGTANNGAGGGCAAGCCCTTCACGGCGGCCAGGTAGGCGAGGAATTCACGCGCGCTCAGCGCCGGGTAGACGCCGAAATCCTGCGGCAGGTAGCCGAGTTCGGCGCGCAGCGCGTCGGGCTTGGCGGCGGTGTCCACGCCATTCCACAGCACGCGACCGCTGCCGGGCCTGGCCAGGGTGGCCAGGATGCGCATGAGCGTGGACTTGCCGGCGCCATTCGGGCCCAGCAGGCCCAGGATGCCGGGACCGAGCGCCAGGTCGACGCCGGCCAGGGCCTCGTGGCCGTTCGGATACCGGAAACCCACGCCTTCGACGCGCAACTCACAAGCCATGCAACCCCCACGCAATGGACGATCGGCAGCGGGGCGGTCGGGCCGCCCGGCCTTGCTTCGACTTTGCCGGAAGGGGCGCGCGCCGGCACGTGCCGGTGCGCAGGGTGACGCCTGNNCAGCGGGCGCCGAGCAGGCGCTGGTGGTCGACCAGGATGCAGCGGTCCTGCACGACGTCGATGCCGGCGGCCAGCAGCGCGGCGGCGAACGCGTCGTCGCGGATGCCCAGCTGCAGCCAGACGGCCTTGGGGCGCTTGGCCAGGATGTCGTCGAGGTGGGGTGCCAGGTCTTTCGACCGCCGGAACACGTTCACCAGGTCGAGCTCGCCCGGGATGTCCGCCAGCTTGCGGAACACCGGCCGGCCCAGGATGCGTTCGACCTCGGGGTAATACACCGGCACCGGCACGATCTCGTAGCCGGCGCGCTCCAGGTAGCGCGGCGCGTCGATGGACGGCTGGCCGCGCTGGGCTTCGGTCTTGATGCCGAGCACGGCGATGCGCCGCACCCGGCCGAGCAGCTCGCGCAGCCCGGCGTCGTCGTTGATGAGCTTGCCGGGCGCGTTCGCCATGGCGGTCAGTGGTGGTGGCCGCCGGCGCCGTGCACGTGGCCGTGCAGGACTTCCTCCACGCTGGCCTCGCGCACTTCCACTACCTCGATGGCGAAGTTGAGGTTCTGGCCGGCCAGCGGGTGGTTGCCGTCGACGGTGACCATGCCGTCCTCGATCTTGGCGATCACCACCGAAATGGCGCCCTGCGGGGTCTGGGCCTGGAACTGCATGCCGACCTCGAGCTCGTCCACGCCCTGGAAGGCTTCGCGCGGCACGACCTGGATCAGCATCTCGTTCGGGGTGCCGTAGCCTTCCTCCGGCGACACCACGACGTCGAACTTGTCGCCCGCGCTGCGGCCCTCGAGCGCCTTCTCCAGGCCCGGCACGATGTTGCCGGCGCCGTGCAGGTAGGCCAACGGCTGGGCGCCGGCCGAGGAATCGATGACCTTGCCCGCGTCGTCGGTCAGGGTGTAGTGGAAGGACGCGACGGTGCGCTCGGCGATCTGCNNTAGGCCATGCGCCGGGCCGGCGCAAATCGCGGGCCCCAAAAAACCAAGGCCCCGGTCGTTGCCGACCGGGGCCTGGTTGGGCGACGGCGAGGCGCCTTACATCGGCTGCACTTCGTCCGCCTGCATGCCCTTCTGGCCCTT
>DNNT01000297.1 GCA_003497545.1 Arenimonas sp.
CGACCCGCTGCCGCAGGCGCTGGTGCTGACCGCCATCGTGATTTCGTTCGCGATGACGGCGGTGCTGCTGGTGGTGGCCATCCGCAGCCGCTCGGACAGCCGCAGCGACCACGTGGACGGCAGCGAACCGCGCCGCGGGGGGCAGGCATGAACATGAACATGCACCTGCCCATCCTTCCCATCCTGCTGCCGCTGCTGGCCGGCATCGCGCTGCTGGTGCTGGGCACGCGCCGCATCGCGCTGCAGCGGGCCATCGGCCTGCTTTCCTGCACGGGCCTGGTGGTGCTGGCCGCGCTGCTGGCGGTGCAGGCCGACGACGGCGGCACGCGCACCTACCTGGTGGGCAACTGGGCCGCGCACCTGGGCATCGCGCTGGTGGCCGACCGCCTGGCGGCGATCATGCTGCTGGCCACCTCGCTGCTGGCCCTGCCCTGCCTGCTGTTCGCCACCGGCGGCTGGGACCGGCGCGCGATGCACTTCCACGCGCTGTTCCAGTTCCAGCTGATGGGCCTCAACGGCGCTTTCCTCACCGGCGACCTGTTCAACCTGTTCGTGTTCTTCGAGGTGCTGCTGATCGCTTCCTACGGCCTGCTGCTCAGCGGCGGCCGCGGCGCGCGGCTGCGCGTGGGCCTGCAGTACGTGGCCTTCAACATCACCGCGTCCACCCTGTTCCTGGTGGCGGTGGGGCTGATCTACGGCCTGACCGGCGCGCTGAACATGGCCGAACTGGCGGCGCGCGTGGCGGCGGTTCCGGCCGCGGAAGCGGCGCCGCTGAAGGCCGCGGCCGGGCTGCTGCTGGTGGTGTTCTGCGCCAAGGCGGCGCTGCTGCCGATGTCGTTCTGGCTGCCGGAAACCTATGCGCGCAGCCCGGCGGCGGTGGCGGCGCTGTTCGCGGTGATGACCAAACTGGGCATCTATGCGGTGCTGCGCGTTTACGGCCTGGTGTTCGGCAGCGAAGCCGGCGCGCTGGCCGGCCTGGCCTGGCCCTGGCTGCTGCCGCTGGGCGCGGCCACGCTGGTGCTGGCCACGCTGGGCGCGCTGGCGGCGGCGTCGCTGCGCCAGCTGGCGGCGTACCTGGTGCTGGGTTCGGCGGCGACGCTGTTCATCGCGCTCGGCCTGGCCAGCGCAGAGGCCGTGGGCGCGGGCCTTTATTACCTGCTGCATTCCACCCTGGCCGGCGGCGCCATGTTCCTGCTGGCCGACCTGGTGCGGCGCCAGCGCGACAACGCCGGCGACAGCCTGCGCAAGCTCGACCGCCTGCAGCACAAGGCGCTGCTGGGCGCGCTGTTCGCGGTGGCGGCGGTGTCGGTGGCGGGCCTGCCGCCACTGTCGGGTTTCATCGGCAAGTTCGGCCTGCTGGCGGCGGTGCCGGATGCGCAGGCGGGCTGGCTGTGGCCGGTGATCCTGCTCACCAGCCTGCTCACCCTGGTGGCGCTGGCCGCGGCCGGCAGCCAGGTGTTCTGGCGCGAGGGTGGCGAAGCCCCGGCGCCCGGCCGCGTGCCGCGCCTGCGCCGCACGGAAGTCGGTGCCACCGTGGCTCTGCTGGCCCTGGGCCTGCTGCTGGCCGTGTTCGGCGGGCCGGTGATGCGCTATGCCCAGGCCACCGGTGCGCAGCTGATGGCGCCGGCTGATTACATCCAGAGCGTGCGCGCTGCGTTGCCGCGCCCGGGAGTGGACCCATGAAGCGCTGGCTGCCGTCGCCGCTGCTGAGCCTGGCGGTATTCGTGGTGTGGCTGCTGCTGGTGGCCACGGTGGAACCGGCGCACCTGCTGCTGGCGGCGCTGCTGGCCGTGCTGCTGCCGCTGTCCGTGCGGCGCCTGCGGGAAGTGCACGCGCGCATGCGCCGGCCGGGCGTGGCGATGAAGCTGGCGCTGGTGGTGCTGTGGGACATCGTGCTGTCGAACATCGAGGTCGCGCGGCGCATCCTGGGCCGGGAATCGCGCATCCACCCCGGCTTCGTCTGGATCCCGCTCGACATCCGCAACCCGCACGGCATCGCCGCGCTGGCCGGCATCATCACCATGACGCCGGGCACGCTGTCGGCCGAGTTGTCGCCCGACCAGCGTCACCTGCTCGTGCACTGCTTCCACCTCGAGGACGCCGCGGCCACCATCGCCCAGATCAAGGCGCGCTACGAGGCGCCGCTGAGGGAGGTCTTCCCGTGATCCAGACCAGCATCGCCATCGCGCTCGGCATGTTCGCCGTGGCCATGGCCCTGAACCTCTACCGCCTGCTGCGCGGGCCCTCCCTGCCCGACCGCATCCTGGCGCTGGACACGCTGTACGTGAACACCATCGCCCTGCTGGTGCTGGCCGGCCTGCGCGAAGGCAGCACGCTCTACTTCGAGGCCGCGGTGCTGATCGCCATGCTGGGTTTCGCCAGCACGGTGGTGCTGGGCAAGTACGTGCTGCGCCGGGACATCATCGAATGAACGCCGCGCTGGAAATCCTGGTGTGCGCGCTGCTGCTCGGCGGCGGCGCCTTCGCCCTGGTGGGCTCCTGGGGCCTGGCGAAGCTGGGCGACTTCTTCAAGCGCCTGCACGGCCCCACCAAGGCCAGCACGCTGGGCGTGGGGGGGGTGCTGCTGGCGTCCATGCTGTGGCAGGCCATGCAGGGCACGCCCAGCCTGCGCGAGCTGCTCATCACGCTGTTCCTGTTCCTGACCGCGCCGGTCAGCGCGCACCTGCTGGCCAAGGCGGCGATGGCGCTGGACCCGCGCGTGCGCCCGGAACCGCCCCAGGGCGACGACGCCGGATGACGCCGGCCCTGCGCCGCGTTTCCCTGCCCGCCGGCCCGCTGCTGGCGATCGCGCTTTACGCCTGGCTGGGCTTCGACGGCGGCGAGCACGCGCTCGCCGCCACCGTCGGCCTGACGGCCTGGTGCGCGGTGTGGTGGGTGTTCGAACCGGTGCGCGGGCCGGTGACGGCGCTGCTGCCGCTGGCGGTGCTGCCGCTGCTGGGCGTGCTGGACGCGAAGCAGGTGGCGCAGAGCTACGGCCACGAACTGATCCTGCTGCTGGGCGGCGGCTTCATGCTCTCGCGCGCGCTCGAACGCAGCGGCGCCCACCGCCGCCTGGCGCTGGCGATGGTGCGCGCCTTCGGCGGCCGCAGCGGCCGGCACCTGCTGTACGGCTTCATCGCCGCGACCGGCCTGACCAGCATGTGGATCTCGAACACCGCCACGACGCTGCTGATGCTGCCGGTGGCGATGGCCATCCTGGAAACTTACCCCGACCGCCGCCTGCACGCCGTGCTGGTGCTGGCGATCGCCTACGCGGCGAGCGTGGGCGGGCTGGGCACGCCGATTGGTTCGCCGCCGAACCTGGTGTTCATGCAGGTCTACGCGGAAACGACGGGCCAGGCCTACGGTTTCATCGACTGGATGAAGGTGGGCGTGCCGGTGGTGCTGGTGTTCCTGCCGCTGATGGGCCTGTGGCTGGGCCGCGGCTTGGCGGGCGCGCCGGCGGCGGAGCTGCCGGAAAGCGGGCCGTGGACGCCGGGCGAAAAACGCGTGCTCTGGGTGTTCGGCCTGACGGCGCTGGCCTGGGTGACGCGCGGCGAACCCTTCGGCGGCTGGAGCACCTGGCTGGGCCTGCCGGGCGCGAACGACGCGAGCGTGGCGCTGCTGGCGGTGGTGGCGCTGTGCGTGATCCCGGACGGCCGCGGCCGCCAGTTGCTCGACTGGGAAACGGCGGAGCGCGTGCCCTGGGGCGCGCTGGTGCTGTTCGGCGGCGGCATCGCGCTGGCGGCGGCGTTCCAGACCTCGGGCCTGAGCACGGCGGTGGCCGAAGGCCTGTCGGGCCTGAACGCGCTGCCCTTGCCGGTACTGCTGCTGGGCATCGTGGGCGGCGTGGTGCTGCTGTCGGAAATCGCGAGCAACACGGCGACGGCGGTGCTGCTGATGCCGATCCTGGCGGCGACGGCGGTGGCGGTGGGCGTGGACCCGGCGCTGCTGATGTTCCCGGCGGTGCTGGCGGCCAGCGTGGGCTTCATGCTGCCGGTGGCCACGGCGCCCAACGCCATCGCCTACGGCAGCGGCCAGGTGCGCTCCGAGGACATGCTGCGCGAGGGCGCCGTGCTCGACGTCATCGGCGTGTTCGTGCTCTGCGCCATCTGCTGGCTCGCCTTCGGCTGAGTCTTTTT